>CAKZMA010001421.1 GCA_937127375.1 uncultured Coleofasciculus sp.
AGATGGGGAAGATGGGGAAGATGGGGAAGATGGAGGAAACGAATGACGAATGACGAATGACGAATGACAAATGACGAATGACCTAAATCCCAGCTAACCAATCGAGTAATATCTGATTAAACTGTTCTGGGCATTCATCATGAGGACAATGACCCGCATTATCCAACTCGATCAACTTGATATTCGGGTTGAGAGCGGCAAACTGCTGGGCTAACTGGGAAGGAATCATCCGGTCTTGACGCCCCCAGATTAACAGTATAGGACTATCCAAAGTCGGCAAAATCGATTTGACCGGAGGACCAAATTTAGATGAGGTCATCCCTTTAAACAGCGCACTAAATGTAGCCGCCGCCCCGCGATCGCGAGCAGGCTGGGTGAGAATGTCCACTAATTCTGCATCAATAGCCCTAGGGTTGGCATAAGCAAGTCCTGCCCATTTCTGGACAATGGATGGGCGTCGCAGCAGATAAAAAAGACTTTGGAGAACCACAGGAGACGCGACTAGACCCTCAACCGTTGATACCACAGGTCTCAGCCAAGCCGGAAGTGCCTCTTCTCGGAGGGAAAAATCTGGCAAATTAACCAAGGCAAGTCCCTTAACCATCTCCGGGTGAGTGGCGGCTGCGCTCAGAGCCACCAGTGAACCGATTGAGTTACCCACTAACACTACAGGGTGTTGGATCAAGGTTCGCCAGAATTCATACACTTGATTGACCCACAACTCAATCGTATAGGTTGTCCCAGCTTTGCGCGAACTGCCAAACCCCAACAGATCTAGCGCATAAACCGGGTAGTTCTGACCCAGTACAGGTAGGTTATGACGCCAATGTCCGATGGAAGTACCAAATCCATGCAGCAGCAGAACGGGAGAAGTCAATGTTGAGTGAGACTGCGGTGGACGAATATAAGTATAACGAGTCTGCCAACCTTGCCAAACCCAGTCTCGTTGATTGCCGACTCGTTGCTGCCACGATACCGATGGATTCACACCATGCCTCAACTTCAAAAACGTTTACAATTCCTTACCTATTATTGTAGTGGTTTCTTCAGGTTACTCTCTACAGCAGATGCCCCCTAACCCAGGAAAAATCAGGACTAACAAACGCCTCAAATATTCCCTCTCTGGTGAGGGTTTCTCTGCCATCCCCCGGCAATTTGGAAGTTAGGTTAAAAAGATGGACAGAAACTGGATCAGAGTCAGTAAAATGGCAAGTAAAATCCGCTTACTTTTATCCAACCCTTAACAACTAGAAATTCAAGCAGACACCCGTGAGTGATAGAAGACGCCAACGCGATCTACCCCAAATCAACGAAAGAATCCGCTATCCTAAGATTCGTGCGATTGATACCGATGGCACACAGCTAGGAATCATTGCTCCTCAAGAGGCTTTACGCATCGCTGAGGAAAAAGAATTGGATCTGGTTTTGGTTAGCGATAAGGCAGATCCGCCCGTGTGCCGCATCATGGACTACGGCAAATACAAATTTGAACAGGAGAAGAAAGCCCGCGAAGCCCGGAAGAAGCAACACACGGCGGACGTTAAAGAAGTCAAGATGCGCTATAAGATTGATGATCATGACTACCAGGTGCGTGTCAACGCAGCTAGGCGCTTTCTGAAATCAGGAGATAAAGTTAAAGCCACGATTACCTTTCGGGGGCGAGAAATTCAGCACGCTAATTTAGCCGAAGACTTGCTCAAGCGCATGGCAACGGATTTACAGGACGTTGCTGAAGTGCAGCAAGCCCCCAAACGGGAAGGTCGTAATATGATGATGCTACTCTCTTCCAAAAAATAAGACTTGGGTTCATTGGTCATTAGTCATTAGTCATGGGTTAGCCGCTATGGACTATAGCTAATGACTTAGGACTAACGACTAAGGAAAAACTGCTAAATGAAACTACAAACTCGTACTCGCATTCAAAATGAATGGGTACGGCGAATCCTAGAATTGGTCAATCTTCGTCCAGAAGAAGGCGAGCGCACCTTTTTGATGTTCGCCTTCTACACTGCTACCTCAGTTGGGCTGCTTTGGTTTGAGTATAGTGCGACAGCACTGTTCTTGGACGAATACGGTGCAAAGTGGTTACCCGTCATTTATATCGCCAGCTCCCTGATGGTGTCTGGACTAGGTGTCTTATACTCTTGGCTACAAGAACGGGTACCGATGAGGCGTGTCTTAGTCACAGTCGCTTTCCTAACGTGCGTACCCTTGTTGATCTTACGGTTGACCCTAGGCTTTAGCTATTTAAACGGGTTAATCGCCTTGGGTACCGTTTTTCTGTTGCGATTGTGGATGGATGCGGTCGAAGTTCTCAATGATCTCAACTCTCAAGTTGCTGCGAATCAATTATTCAATATTCGGGAAATTAAGCGCACCTATCCGATTGTGTCATCAGGACTCTTAGTGGCTGATGTGATTTCCGGCTTTTCTTTACCCCTGCTGCTGTTGGTTGTCGGCACAATTCAAAACGTTCTCGTGGTGGCGGCGTTGATGATGATGGTTGGCGCTGGCACTTTGTTTTATTTAACCCAACGCTACCAGCAAGCCTTTCCTAACTTACCCACAAGGGATTGGGAAGACGATGACCAGAAATTTGTGGTTCGCCGCACGACCGGACATCTACAACGCTATATTGTGCCGTTATTTGCCTTTTTTATTCTCGGTGAAGCCCTGTATCTGCTGGTAGAGTTCCAGTATCTGGGTCAATTAGAGGCAAATTTAGAAGCCTCAGATATTGCTGGGTTTTTGGGGTTATTCAGTGGGATTGTCGGCATATTTGAACTCACCTCTCAGTGGTTCCTATCCAGTCGCGCTGTGGAACGTCTGGGCGTCTTTGTCGCTGCGATGATGCTACCTACGTCCTTAGCGATTATGGGCTTAATCACATTGAGTGGTTTACTGGATGTGATCCTTAAGCTATTCGGTGCAGTCATGACCATTCCCGGATTCGTGACTGGATTATTCGTCGGTCTAATTTTCCTGCGGTTTATTGACGAACTCCTGCGCTATACCTTAATTGCTGGCATTGAACCGTTCTTGTTTCAACCGATACCCGAAGGAATTCGTAATGCCCTGCAAACCCGAGTCCAGGGAATTGCCGAACCCATAACTACGGGTGTTACGGGCATTAGTATGCTGGCTGGGATTTGGCTGTTGCATCACCTATTCCCAGGACAGCCAGAAACCCAAATTCAACAATGGCAGAGTGGTATGTTTATTCTTGCCATTGTGTTTTTCTCCCTAATCTGGTTGCTGAGTGCTTGGTCAATGCGCTCGACTTACGTTACCTTGCTCGTTGATAGCGCTGAACAAGGACGCTTAGGGTTTTCGGATGTGGACTTAAAGGCGTTCAAGCGAACGGTAATCGAAACCTTGGAACAACCGGGTACGGAAGCGGATAAACGCTCTTGTATTCAACTGTTATCCCAGATTGATCCTACGAATGTGGGTGAGGTACTGGCTCCCCTTTTACCTCGCCTTTCTATTGCGCTTCAGTGTCAGAGTCTAGAGGCGATGTTGGAGTATCCCAACCCCGCCTATTGTCGGGATGTACAGGTTTTGATTGAGCAGAAACCGCCGCCAGAAGTGTTGGCGTTGGCGCTGCGCTATGTTTGGTTGACTCAACCGGAATTGGATATTTACACGATTAAACCTTATCTACACGGAACCGTTGATCCGATGGTACGAGCTACAGCCGCCGCAATCATCTTACGTCGGGGAACCTCGCAAGAGAAGGCGGAAGCGACAGAGATCCTGCGGCGAATGGTGAACTCAAAACGGGAACGAGAACGAGTTATGGGGACACGAGCCTTAGGAGAGGCAGAGTATTTGCAAGCCTTGAGAGTTTATATTCCTCATCTGTTAAAAGATGAATCGTTGCGTGTTCGTTGCGCTTTATTAGAGGTGATTGCGGCAACTCATTTGGAAGAGTCTTATCCATCGCTAGTACGAGGACTTTATTATAAATCAACTCGTGAAGCGGCTCGCATGGCGTTGGTGCGTCTGGGGAATGAAGCCATTCCGTTGCTGCTGGAGTTGGCAGAAGATATCCATAAACCGGATTTAGTTCGGGTACAAGCTTGGACGGCGTTGGCGGAGATTGGTACACCCGAAACCCTGAACTATCTGGTGCAACAGCTAATGACGAGTTGGGGGATCAGCCGTCGTAATATCCTCCGCAGCTTATTGAAAATTCCCAATGAGCAAGGAATCGATGTGGTGCTAGATCAGTTGGGACGGAGTGGGATTGAGACGTTAATTGAGCAAGAACTGCTGTTTTTGGGTCAGATTTATGCCGCTCTGGTGGATTTGAAGCCAGAACTGATCAGTGGACAGGAGGCAGATTTGCTGCGACGAGCGCTAAATGATCAGCAAAAGGATTTGCTGGAGAATTGTTTTTTGCTGATGAAGTTTCTTTATCCCGTTGGTGCAATTCAAGCAGCATCCTTTAATCTGCAATCTGAGTCCCGATCTAATATTGCTATGGGGATAGAAATATTGGATAATACCATAGATATTCCCCAAAAGCAAGCTTTTTTAGCCCTGTTTGATCGCCGTTCGTTTACCGAAAAGCTGTCGTGTTTGCAGGAATTGGTGTCTTATCAACCGATGAATCCCAGCGATCGCGTGCGACAATTAATTGAGTTTCGTCATTTTCTCTCGGATTGGACGCTGGCTTGTTGTTTCCATTTAGCGCGGGGGGCTTATATAAGTTTGACACCAGCAGCAACGTTAGTCTGTCTGCGTCATCCCACGGGTTTTGTCCGAGAAGCGGTTTTAACCTATTTGAAAGCCGCATCGCCCCGTTCTTGTATCGAATTACTACCGATGCTCAAACATGATTCCGATCGGTTGGTGGCGGCGGTAGCTCAACAGATGAGTAACGAATTTGGTCTAGTGAGCTGATGGAGCAGTCGTTAGGAAAGGGTTTATTAAGGGGTTATTGGCTTAATTTTCAGGGATATCTTGCAGATTGGTGTGTTTATGGTTCCTGAATTCCTCTATTATCAGTCAAAGTGGGATAAAGTAAACTAGAGCTTTGTGCAGCTACACTTGGCACCAATCCCCAGCAGCTACCCGCTAACCCCATGTTAACCAGCGTTGAGCGTTTACTTTTTGTCAGGGGCGTCCCCATTTTTCAGGAATTGCGGGACGATTTTTTGGTGCGCGTTGCTTCGGTTATGGATGAGTTATCCTTCCCCAGTGATCATACGATTGTCACTCAAGGGGAAGAAGGGCGATCGCTTTATATTGTGGTGTCCGGTTCCGTGCGGGTTCACATTGGCGATCGCGACTTGGCTTATCTGAAGCAAGGTGCTTGTTTTGGCGAGATGTCACTGTTTGATGCTGAACCGCGTTCGGCTTCGGTGACAACCCTGGAAACCTGCGAATGTCTGATGCTGACTCAATTGCAATTGTATGACGCCATTGATGAGACACCAGGAATTGCGATTAATATTATCCGCTTACTTTCCCGCCGCATTCGAGAACTGAATAATAAGTTGAATGCTTACGAAGTGAAACATCCGGCGTCTGATTTCAGCAAAACCAGCAGTAATTTTACGAGGTAATTGAGGATTACAACGTTAAAGTTTTGTGCCGATAGTAGTTCCCAGTTTCTTGCAGATTGAGAGCGATTCGTTCCCGCAATGCCCAAGGTAGCAAGACTTCTACCTCTGCACCTAAAGCCCGTAAGCGCCGGATGACGTGATAATCGTTAATACGGTATTGAGCTTGGTAGTAACCATCATCAGGAGAGCGATGTTCAAGAATGTCTAACAGAGTATTTATGTGTTCGGGATTGGGCGTATGTTGTTTTATGAAACGGGTGGCTTGCTGATAGTTAATCGGGGCAAAGGTGTGATGCAAGAACGTACCTCGAATATAGTGATCGTGAAACTTCTGGTTGAACCGGATTACCATCAACGCTGATGGTTTATAGAAATCAAATCCCCAGGCTTGTTTCAGCTTCGTGTGAACCGTTGTGGGCGTGGGCAGTTGGTTCTTCTTGTATTGCTCCTGCAACAACTGAGGAACGCGGGGATCAGTCCAATCCAATGGCATCAGCCACTCTGAGCAAATTCGGTCGAGGCGATAATTGTGCCAGTTGATTTCGCTTTTGGGAGTGCTGCCATAGGCACATAAGTATTTTGCCCGTTCCATATAATAGATGCAAACCGGATAGACAACGCATTCTTTGATTAAACCCAAATGAGCGCTGTGATAAGTCATGAGTAGGGGATAAATTTGTCCAGAATCCCAAATTTCCTGCAATTGTCCCTGAAGTTGATCCACTTGGTCTTGTTTTTGAGTGGATTCCGGGACTAAGTAATCAACGTATAAAAAGACACGATGAGTATCTTCCTGGGGATGGGGAGAAATTTGCTCAATTAACAACGGGATAGTGGGGTCGAGAAAACTCACCATTTCTACGGTTTCTGCCAAATAAACCTGCTCTTGATGCGTCAGGTTGCTGTCAGAGATTCGGTTTTCTGGTTGCTGAGAAATGGGCAATACTTGGACACGGCGGTAGTTCTTGCTTCTCCCGGTTGAGTGAGGAACTCGTTGCAGCCAGTTAAGATCAACCAGTAAATCTAAGTCACTCTGAAGGGATTTACGAACTTGAGCAAATAGCCGTTCGTGGAGCAATTTTTTCAAGTCAGAATCGGAAATTGACAGGTGTTGTTGTAGGGATTCTTGCCATTCATCAATAGCTATATTCAGTTCTTTGAGCCATTCTCTGGTGGTTTTCGTGCAGGCGCAGTTGGGTTCATGGTGCTGGAGAATATCGTTTTGTTTCTCATCCTGATGGGTTGAGCTGAAGAAGGCTTGACGCCAATCGGCGTAGGTGAAGCTGTCGGGTAAAGTGGCGTATCCCTGATCTCCATACAGCCAGCGCAGCCAAACCCATAATCTCATCGCCCGGGTGAGATGGTGATTTTGTGGCAAAAGTCCTTTGGCTAACTGTTGCAGGAGTTGAGGTTGGGGGGGATGGCGAAAGAATAGATCAGACATCAGTTTTGGTTTTGTTGAGTGTGGCTTATAGCCTATCAAGTATCGGAAGGGGGTGTTTCCGAAGGGGTGGCATAATTTTGGGTACAGAGGCGATCGCGCCCTCGACTCGTCCCCCTCTCAATCCCATGGAGATAAGTTGGATTAGATTAAGGAAGAGCGATCGCCTATCTCACCCCAGCAGCAACGTCATACCCAGGTTAGCCACTATGAACACATCTGAGTTG
>CAKZMA010001422.1 GCA_937127375.1 uncultured Coleofasciculus sp.
GTGAGGGCGGGTTTTGTTGATATGTTATCGGTGACAAGATAATTGAGTTCCTAAACCCGCCCCTACAATTGATGTATGATTTATGAATTATGACGTATAAACCAATAATCTGTATTACCTTAGGTACTCGCCCAGAGGCGATTAAACTTGCGCCTGTGATTCAACAGTTTCAAACCTGTGAGCAGTTATTGGCGATGATTAGGGCGGGTTTTGTTCAAAGGGTATCGGTGACACTATAATCGAGTTCCTAAACCCGCCCCTACAATTGACGTAGGATTTATGAATTATGACGTATAAACCAATAATCTGTATTACCTTGGGTACTCGCCCAGAGGCGATTAAACTTGCGCCTGTGATCCAACAGTTTCAAGCCTGTAATCTGTTCCAGACTCAGGTGATTTTGACGGGTCAACATCGGGAAATGGTGGATCAGGTGATGCGGCTATTTCAACTTAAAGCTGATCGCGATTTAGAAATTATGCAAGCCAAGCAAACGCTGACGGATATTACCTGTCGAAGTTTGCGGGGATTGGAGGAGTTGTTTGCCGAGATTAACCCACAGTTGGTGATTGTACAAGGGGATACGACGACAGCATTTGCGGCGACTTTAGCGGCATTTTATCAAAAAATTCCTGTCGGTCATGTAGAAGCAGGGTTACGAACGGATGATTTGTTTAATCCTTATCCAGAAGAAGCGAATCGACGGTTGATTTCTCAGTTAGCCCAACTGAATTTTGCGCCAACTGCTAAGGCGGTGGAGAATCTGAAAACGTCGGGGATTGTGGGGGAGATTCACCAGACGGGAAATACGGTGATTGATGCGTTACTGACGGTAGCTAAGCAGGAACCCCAATGTCCAGTTCCAGGGTTAGAATGGGACAAGTATCGGGTGTTGTTAGCTACGGTTCATCGGCGCGAAAATTGGGGTAAACCGTTAGAGGATATTGCCCAAGCTTTTATTCAACTGTTGGAACAGTTTCCGGATACGGCGTTACTGTTACCGTTACACCGAAATCCGACGGTTAGAGAACCCCTGAAACAAATCTTGGGTAATCATCCGCGAGTCTTTTTGACCGAACCTTTAGATTATGGCGAATTAGTGGGCGCGATCGCACGCTGTTATCTGTTGCTGACGGATTCGGGGGGATTGCAGGAGGAAGCGCCGAGTTTAGGTAAACCGGTGTTAGTGTTGCGGGAAACTACGGAACGCCCCGAGGCGATAGAGGCGGGAACGGCGAAATTGGTGGGAACGAATCCCAGTCAAGTTGTCGCTGTCGCCAGTGAATTACTGGGAGATTCCCAGGTGTATCAGGTGATGGCTACCGCTGTTAATCCCTTTGGGGATGGTTACGCCGCTGAACGGATTTTGCAAGTTGTTAAAGGGTATTTTTCGGGGCGGTTTGAAGTAATGTAGGGGCGGGTTTAGGGATTCAATTAGATAGTCACCGATAAATGAACAACAAAACCCGCCCTGACCCCGTTGAAACTGATATTTTTCACCTTTGTCAGTAAGTTCCAACACCCGCCAAGAACTCAAGTTCTTGGCTTATAGCTTAAGTCCATTAAAATGGACTAAAACTAGAAATATAGTCGGTCTTTAGACGATGCGAAGTTGGCAAAGGCTTGCTACGAAAAAGCCGCTGTTGGCTGAGGAGAAGGCTTCCACCCGCAGAGAAGCTTGATTCCCGTTGCCAAAAATGAAATTGTCAAAGTAACCACGTCTTATTCGCAAAATCAGCCGGTCTTTCACTTTCCTTTTGAATCGGGCGTCCGAGAGGGCGGGCGGGAGATCTAGCGGGAGGACGTTTGGTTTCTACGGGTGGCGCGGGTTCTATCGGTCGCTTTTGAGTGGCTTTAAGCGATTCATTCTCTTGCTTGAGACTCTCCACTTCTTGCAGCAATTTCTCATTGGCTTGGGCGAGTTGAACAGCAGCTTTTTTGGCGTCATCAAATTCACTCTTTACGTGATCAAGTTTTTTTAACTCATTTTGCAAATTTTCAACAGATTCGTGTTGCTGCTGGAATTGGGTTTCTAAGTCGGTAATTTGTTCCTTTAACTCCTGTTCTCGTTTCTCCGCTTGGGCTAAACTATCTTTTAAATTAACCAGAGTGGTTTCTTGTTGTTGGGCTTCTTCGAGTGCCTGTCTCAATTCCGCAACCGTGGCTTCAAGGTCAGCTTTGGTGGGAGTTGAAGATTTACTCGTACTGGTTCTTCGACGGGTAGCCATGGTTGATTCATCCTCTGTATCTGGATTCGGTTCGTTAGACTCTTCAATAGGTTGCTGATGGGAAGATGGCGATTTTTCCACCTCTTCCCGCAGCAAATCAGTTAACTTTTTTTTGGTCATTAGCATCCCCAATGATGGTGTAGTTCATCCGCCACCCGGCGATAATCGGCTTGGGCTTCACGGGCATTTTCTCCCCCCAATTGAGTAATCGGTATCCCCTGCAATGCGGCGCGTTCGTGGGCTTTGTACGTCCGAATAAAGGTTCGGAATGCAGGAACACCAAGTTCCCGGAGTGTGGTTTGCGCCTCTAACGCTTCCCGGCGACGGCGAGAGTCTACCCGAGTTAACAATACCCGATGGGCGGTTCCTACAGGTGCGATCGCACGCCGTACTGTTTCCATTAAAACCGCTAAGTCCATGGGTGCCGGAGGTGTGGGTAAAATAATATAATCTGCGATCGCGACTACCGCAGTCAAGGCGTCTGAACGCAGGGCGGGGGGTGTATCCACAACCGCTAATTCGTAGTCTTTCAAGGTTTGTAGACGACTCAACAGTTGAGGATTAGTTTCTTGGGCGACATCAAACCCGATTTCTCCCTCACTTCGTTCTACCCACCAACTGGCTGAACCTTGGGGATCAGTATCTACTAACAAAACCTGTTTTTTTTCCGCGAGTACGGCGGCTAAGTTGACTGAGGTTGTGGTTTTGCCAACACCTCCCTTTCCATTAATAATAGCGATTATATTGGTCATTCGTCATTTGTCTTATGTCATTTGTCATTTGGTCATTTGTCATTTG
>CAKZMA010001423.1 GCA_937127375.1 uncultured Coleofasciculus sp.
TTTATAGAGTATTTAGAGGTTATGTCCCGAAGCAAACTCAATCTCTAGTTGCTAAAACCCTTGTATAATGAGGTTTTTAAACTTCGGGACAATTGCTCACTTTAGTTTTCCCCGAAGTTTTTGTGGACATTGCGGAGTTTGACAGATGACACGACCCAGCAGGAGTGATAATGCAAAAGTCAGCGTTAGACGGTTGTTGGAAAGGTTGCTGGCTTATGCAAACCACGAATTGACAGAGTATGACCACCTTAGAGACAGGCTAATCGTCAGATGGTCAGAACAGAACAGTGGGAAGCCCAAGTTGATTGTCCAGACAGAACTGAGATTTCTAGTAGGACTAGTATTTGGCTTAAACCAAAGCAACGATAAGCAGCTAAAGGAGAAGATCAGGGAGAATATTCATCTGCTTGAAAAGTTCTTGGGACTTTTGGAGGACAACCGCACTAAAAGGCAAGGTTCACGAGAATGGCATTTTACGTTACATCTTTGGGGTCGCGACAAGGACAAGAATCTGAGACAGTTTGATCTTCAGTGGGATCGTTGCAAGTCGGAGAATCTCATAGTTCCTGAGTTACACGAGACACTTCCTGCCTCATGCAAAGATTACGAGCAAATGCCTGATGTTTCGATTTTCTTTGGACGTGATCAAGAACTAGATATCCTCAATCAATGGATTGTTAATGATCGCTGTCGATTAGTGGCGCTTTTAGGCATGGGTGGAATCGGCAAGACGGCTTTGGCGACAAAGCTGGTAAAACAGATTCAGAATCAGTTTGAGTATATTATTTGGCGCTCACTTCTCCATAGCCCACCAGTTACAGATATCCTGGCAGACCTAATCCTATTTTTGTCGAACCAGCAGGAAACTCATTTGGCAGAAACTGTAAACGACAGAATAGTACGACTGATTCATTATTTACACTCATCACGCTGTTTACTAGTACTTGATAATGTGGATACGATTCTACAGGGAGGTACTTGTACTGGTCACTATCTAGAGGGATGTGAAGGGTATGGGGAATTACTCAAACAAGTGGCGGAAATTCCTCATCAAAGCTGCTTAGTGCTAACTAGCAGGGAAAAGCCTCAAGAGGTTGCACGATTTCAAGGAAAAACATTACCTGTTAGGGTCTTAGAAGTTCCTGGTCTATCTGTAAAAAAAGGGAAGAAGATTTTTGATAGCAAAGGTTCTTTCTATGGTTCGGAAGCAGACTGGAATACCTTAATTCAACACTATGGAGGAAATCCCCTAGCTTTACAAATGCTAGCGACACCCATTTTAGATGTTGCCGATGGAAATATCTCTGAGTTTGTTGAACAAACTTTGAATCAGGGTATTTTTAAGTTCGCCACTATTGAGGATATTTTTAAAAGGCAGATTGAACGACTTAACAAATGGGAAAAGCAAGTCATGTTCTGGTTGGCAATTGAGCGGGAGTGGGTTTCACAATTGGAATTGCAGAAGTCCGTTCTGCCATCGCTGCGACAGCAATTATGGGAAGCACTAAAATTTTTGAAGTGGCGTTCATTGATTGAGCAACATAAAGAATCAGCAATCTTTACCCAACAACCTGTGCTGATGGAATATATGACCAAGCTGTTAATTGAACGGTGTTGTGCAGAGATTGTCACAGGCAATTTGGCGATTTTAAAAACCCATACAATACTCAACACTCATAGTAAAGACTATGTTAAAAATACTCAGTTAACCCTTATTGTTAAACCAGTTATAGAAAGGCTACTCGTTTCTTTTGGTAGTAAAATCGAGATTGAAAGTAGGCTTAAGGAGATTATTTCTACTCTACAAAATGAATCTCCGCAAAAATCAGGATATGCAGGATGTAATATTCTGACTTTACTTCGCCAATTAAAAATAAGTATAGACAATTACAATTTGTCTCACATTCCAATTTTGCGAGGCAACTTCCAAGGGATAAATGTGGTCAATACAAATTTATCTTACTGTGATTTGTCTAATTCACTTTTTACTCACACTTTTGGAAGTGTTTTATCAGTAAATTTTAGCCCTGATGGTAATCTGCTAGCGACTGGTGATGTTAATGGTGAAATTCGCCTATGGCAAGTTGAAGATGGTAAAGAACTTTTGCTCCTTCTAGGTCATACCAATTGGGTAATGTCCCTAGCCTTTAGTCCTGATGGGAAAACAGTTGCTAGTGGCAGTGAAGACCAAACGGTGAGACTTTGGGATACTAGTACTGGTCAATGTATTC
>CAKZMA010001424.1 GCA_937127375.1 uncultured Coleofasciculus sp.
GAGTAGGTAGAGGGGCGATCGCACTTTTAGGCGCAGTGCTGGTATTACCGTTAGCCACCCAATTACCGGGTTACGCGCAACCAGGCGAGATCACACCCAACACAGGGGAGGAAATTACCGCCGCTAACCAGCAGAAAATTATTGTGCATCTTAAACACAGCACCGATGATCTTCACGCTGTTTTTATGGCGCTGAAGCTGGGAGGCAATATGCAAAGGAAAGGGGCGCAGGTTACAGTGGTGCTAACCCTGGAAGGCGTGCGACTGGCAGATGCTAGACAACCCTTAGATCTGCGTTGGGGAAACAGTACTATGACTATTGCTGAACTCTATGAGGATTTTGTGACAGCAGGTGGCAAGATTATCGTCTGTCCGGTTTGTGCTAGCGCCGTCGGGATTGATCAAAATTCTCTGCGTCCTGGAAGTCAACTTGCCTTAGAGGATAATGAAATCCCTAACTTAATTTTAGCGGCTGACAAAGTGTTGGATTTCTAACGCTCAAAAGTCAACAAGTCCCCGCCAGTCGTCTGACGGGGGAATGTATCAAGACATACCAAACGCTTGTAACCTTTGCCCCAAGAAGAAGATTAAAGCCTGATCCCGTGGTTAACAGGGATTAATCTCCTATTATCCTGCCCTTTAGTTGCGAGTCTAGTACAATTCTCAAATTTACGCTATCAATGGCTAGAATACTTCGGACACAAATACGGAAAAGTAACGGTGACAGTTCCTCCGCACTATACCTCTCAAGATAATTAATCGAGTATCCTGGTTAACAGGACGAACGGTGCAGCATTCAATGAGAATTTTGTTAGTCGAAGACGATATAGAACAGTTGGAACCCATCCAAGCCGCTTTGTCGGACGTGGGAAATATTGTCGATGGTGTAGAGGATGGGGAAACCGCTCAGTTTATTGGGGTATCTGAATGGATAGAAACTGTTTATGGGATGGGATATTGTCTAAAGCCTAAGGGAACAGTTAACAGGGAACAGGGAATAGGGAATAGGGAATAGGGAATATAAAGACAATATACAACAATAATTATTTGGACATAAATTCTGGACAGTGTCCTAATAAAACTTGATCAAAATAAGGTTTTTACAAAAAACAATAAATATATCAAATTTTAACTTAAATTTTATTTACATAATTACCTAAATATTTTTTTAAAGTTAACCTAATTTGATCCTGTTTTACCGGGAGTGTTTATATGAAAATATTTAGAACAAAAGACTGGTATTATGGCGGGAAACACGTATCTGTCCGGCGGCGCGGACTGATTATTATCTCGATTCCTTTTAGTTGTTTAATCGCTACACTGACTAGCTTAAGTTGGTTGAAATTCAGTCTAATTGAAGATGAAGAATGGGTCAAACATACTCAACGAGTCCATCTAGAAAGCGAACGATTGCTCACCGCGTTAGTCGATGTAGAAACAGGAATTCGCGGCTATGCTATGACGGGTCAGCCGGATTTTCTCGCTCCCTATAGTCAGGCGATCGCGACAATTCCTGACTCCTTAGAACGGCTACAATCTTTGGTTTCTGATAATCCCCAACAAACTCAACGAGCCAAAGAAATTCAGCAATTGGCGCAGCAGACTCTGAGCCTGATGGAACGAAAACTGGCACAGATCAATGTTAAAATCGAACCGAAAGGGTGGCAAAGTCGGGCGGAAAAACAAGAATCAGGACGGGATAGAAATAATTACTATCAATCCCCCTTACAAGATAGCTTGTCCTATACTCAACTTTATGGTTGGTTAGAAGATGGTAAACAGTTAATGAATGAAACGCGAGAAAAAATTGACGAGTTCACAACGGAGGAAGAATACCTTCTCGCCGAACGACAACGCCATTTAGAATTTTATCAAACACTCACTTGGGTGATTTTATCGATATTAACGGTAACTGGTATTGTCGGCGGAGTTTGGGCAATCTATCTGTTCTATCAACTGGAGCAAGAACTTGTATTAGAACGAGCCAATTTACAGGAGACTAACACCAAATTAGAAACGACGTTACAAGCCAAAATTAAAGCTGAATTACAACTGCAATCTGCCTACGAACAACTTCAACGTTTTACCGCCAATGCTTCTCATGAGTTACGCGCTCCTTTAGCTGCTATCTTAAGTAATGCTCAAGTGGGTTTATTAGCACAGCGAGACGATATCGATAAACCTCGGCAACGATTGCAAAAAATTGTGGAAATTACTAAGTCAGTGAGTACGTTAGTCAGTAACTTACTGTTTTTGGCACGTTATGAGAAGCTTCCTGAAACGATTACAGATATTGATTTAGGAAAATTTATCGAAAAAGTAATTGATGATTATCACCAGGAAATTTTTACCAAAAGCCTGAACTTGAATATTGACATTCCCGCCAGTCCTATTCGTCTCAAAGCCGAGCCTGATTTACTGTTTCAGGCGGTGATTAATATCGTCCAAAATGCTTGTAAATATACGCCAGCAGGGGGAACTGTAGCTATTCAACTATTTTCTCAGTCCAGTCAAGCTTATATCCAAATCAAAGATAGCGGACTCGGTATTCCTGCTGAAGATTTACCTCATATTTTTGAGTGGTTTTATCGAGTTGATCCGGTGCGGCAAAAAAAGACAGGTGGGTTTGGGTTGGGATTAGCCATTGCCCAGCAGGTTGTCCAACTGCATGGAGGACAAATTACTGTCGAAAGCACCGTTGG
Source organism: uncultured Coleofasciculus sp. (assembly GCA_937127375.1). Taxonomy (GTDB): domain Bacteria; phylum Cyanobacteriota; class Cyanobacteriia; order Cyanobacteriales; family Coleofasciculaceae; genus Coleofasciculus. The sequence continues at coordinate 2,702 of CAKZMA010001424.1, forward strand.
GCAAGGTTCGACGTTTACCATTGAATTGCCCCTTAACCGTTAAATTGGAGGCTGTCACTTTTGTGTCATCATTGCGGCTTACTGTGGAACTTGACAGCCGTTGAGAAGAGGTTAAGACTGATGAAAGGTACTATATTACTCGCTTTTACCTCAGTTTCCCTAGCCCTAGGAGTTCCCTGTATGATGGGTTCACTCATCAACCAAACCGCGATCGCACAAACCCCGATTCGAGAACTGCAACGCAATTCGGGTGTCACGATTTCGGGTACGGTTAAAAGCGTTGTCGGTAACGAGTTTACGCTGAATGATGGTACGGGTGAAATCATCGTTGATCCAGGTCCTCGATGGTGGAAGGAAATTAATCTAACTCCTGGAGAACAAGTCACCGTTGTCGGTGAATATGATGACTACGATTTCGATGCGTTTAGCATTACCCGCTCCTCAGGAGAAGTGATTCAAATCCGTAATGGTCCGGGTCGTCCTCCCTGGGCTGGTGGTCGAAATCGATAAGTCGTCACAGTAGTGGGACAAGGGACAAAGCTGATCGTCAAACTGTAAGACGTAGTAATAGAGGACGAAAGAAATCTACTACTACGCTGGTTTCTGGGTAGGAAGCCCGCGCTGTATGCCGAGCATCAGCGTCGGGTAGTTGACAATATTAACCAGTGGTGAGGATGAGATTTCGATGCGATCGCACAATCCTCCCTTCCCGTTCCAACCGATTGATTAGGCGAGTTACGGTTACCCGAGTAGTCCCAATCGTTTCGGCAATATCCTGATGAGTCAGGTGAAAGTTCAGCAATTTACCCTGAGGAACTGTTTGTCCAAATTGACAGGATAGCCATGATCGCACGATACCTTGTTCAATTTTCCACAGATAGTCTGAACCCAGAGGTAGCAAATCTTTGCGATTAAACGCTTTTTGGGGATACACAACATGCAGACGGGTGGGAAATATATAGGGGATTAATGTGGATAAAGACATCGGCTGATTGATGGTTAATGGACAAAGAGTTTGAGGTGTGATTAGTATTAACGATTGCTTGTAAGGTACTGTTCGAGGGGGTTGTTGGGTTCATGAGACAATTGACT
>CAKZMA010001425.1 GCA_937127375.1 uncultured Coleofasciculus sp.
ACTTGGGAAAACTGGGTAGCATGATTGGCAGATAAGCTTGGCGCGATCGCACGATGGAATTGACGCAAACAGAACAGGCGATCGCACCGATTGTCGTCCGTGTGTAGAGGTATCATTGACCGAAAGGGAAAAGGCGATCGCGCGTAGACGCGATCACTGATATCTTTAGATTTTCAACGTCCATCCCCTGACCAAATTAGAAATGTCTCCCTTAGGGTTGAGTCTAGACGATATTAACACCGTCGTTTCCACAATCTGCGCTATTGCTAATTGTCGTACAATATTTTATCTCTGGCGACCTGCGGCTCTTGACCCTGATGATGACTTTTTGATCGATCTGGCAGTAGAATGCCAAGCTGATTTTATCATCACGTATAATAAAAGAGACTTACGATCTACTGAAAGGTTTGGTATTCAACTCGTTACTGCTAAAGAATTTTTACAAATTGTCGGAGAAATTGAATCATGAATCTAAACGCGACCATTCCTGATACCTTGTATCAACAAGTTGAAGCTTTAGCCAAGCGGGAGCATATTTCTGTGGAACAACTGGTAACTATTGCTCTATCGGCTCAAGTATCTGCTTGGATGACTAAAGACTATATCGAAGAAAAAGCCAAACAGGGACGTTGGGATAAATTTCAACAGGTTTTAAATAAGGTTCCCGATGTCGAACCTGAACCACAGGACAGCTTGTAGTCTGTGTTATCTGATCGTACCATCCTCGTTGACGGGAATCGGAATCAGGGAGCGATCGCACAATTGAATTGACCTGAATAGAACAGGCGATCCTTGTAGGGGCGACCCGCCTGAATCAATGAACAACTCCAATCCATTTAATTTGATCGGGTCGCCCAAAACTTAATCAACAAAGCCATACCTTGATCTTACCCCTCCCTAACCTTCCCCTCGAAGGGGAGGGCACAAGATTGGCGCAAATGGTCTTAACCTGCGATCGCACAATTGAATTGACCTGAATAGAACAGGCGATCGCGCTGTTTGTCGCCCTTCACCGACCTGCGCCCGATACAATTGGTTGGAGGTATGATCCGGTTAGGTGATCGCTCTGGGTCGAGATGTGGGTAGGTTAAGGATAGGCGAAACTGTGAACTCAGGTTCACTGTTCAATGCTCAAGTTGGTTGAATTCGGTCGTTCTACCTCACTTTGGCTGATTTGAGCGATTAGCCGAGACTTGATTGGCTGGCAGATTCATTTACCCATAGGTCGGTATGTCGGATAAGAAATCCAAGGAAAATCCCCTGAAACGAATTCTTCTTGTATTCTCAATGGTAGCCTTTCTGGGGTCTACGGGCTATGGGCTATTTGGTCTCTATAGTAATGCTTTACAGCAACCGCAGACGACGGCTACCTCGGAAGAGGCGTCGGTTGATCAACAGCTAGCGGCGAAGGAACGGGGGTATGAGTTGGTTTTAGAACGGGAACCGGAGAATCGGGTGGCGCTGGAAGGCTTGGTGGAGATACGGTTACAGATGCAGGATACTCAAGGTGCGATCGCGCCGTTGGAAAGGTTGATGGAGTTGCATCCTCAGGATGCTGGGTATAAGGTAAAGTTGGAGCAGTTGCAGCAGCAGGTGGGAGAAGGGAGTGAGGGGAGTGGAGAGCGCGATCGCTCAGAAACTTTCCAAAACGGGATGCTCCCTATAAGTTTGAGTGAGGGCGACACCAACGAATAATAAGTCAAGGTAGTTTATAGGATGAAAAACGATATGTCGAATCCTGACATAAATAGCTATACGAGCCAAAACAGTAAACCCTCATCCAAGGTTCAACCATTCAGCGAGCTTCCCCAATATTATCGGCGTATACGTCAGGAAATAGTTTCAGTTGTACCCAAAAATGCTCTAAAAATTCTTGATGTGGGTTGTGGAGCTGGAATGTTAGGTAAAGCCTTAAAAGAACAGAATCCAAGACGATATGTTGTTGGAATAGAGTTAAATGATTCAGCTTTTTACTACGCTACAAAAAATCTTGATCATACTTACCATTCTGAATTAGAAACTTTTGAACCTCCATTTCATCAAGGAGAGTTTGATTGCATTATTTTTGCAGATATTCTTGAACATTTAAGAGAGCCTTGGACAATAGCTCGTCGCTATGCGACTTTCCTAAGGTTTAATGGTATCATAATTGCAAGTATTCCTAATATACGACATTTACCTACATTAAGACAAGTTGTAGAACTTGGTTCCTGGCAATATCAAGACGAGGGAATTCTGGATCGTACCCACTTAAGATTTTTTACAAAAAAAGATTTTGTTGAACTTTTACATCAAGCTGATATTGAATGTAATTCAGTGTTTTATCTAGGAGGCAAAGAATTATATTCGCTTCGACCAAGGGAACCTGAACGTGTCGTTAGAGTTGGTAATCTTGCTTTATCAAATGTTTCGGAAGAAGAATTTTTGGAATTATGTGCTTATCAACTATTGTTTGTTGGAACTTATAATCCGAAAAAAAAATTATTAAATCAACCTGTACCTAATGGTAATTTTTCAGAAAAAGAGAGTGATAAAAATAAAAACGAAGTTAAATTAGTCAGTGTAGTCATACCTTGGTGGGATCATAGTGAACTACTAAAGTTATGGGAAAATAACTTTGAACACTTGCAGAATACTGAAGTAATTTTTATAGATAATGGCAGTACTCCAGCAGCAAAAGCTGCAATAAATGAATTTTGCAACAAACATAATGTAATTCTAATTCGTAATGAAGAAAATCAAGGATTCTCAGCCGCAAATAATCAAGGATTAGCTCTAGCAAAAAGCGAATATGTTTTATTTTTAAATAATGATGTAGAGATTCTGGATTTACCAATTGAATACCTTTGTGATTGTGCAGGTGATGGTATCGCAGGACCAGGCTTTGTCCAGAATGAGATTAGAGAAAACTACCTAGAAGGCTGGGCTTTGTGTGCCAGAAAATCTGTAATGCAAGCCTTGGGTGGATGGTGTGAGGATTACGGACCAGGATATTGGGATGATGTGGACTTGTCTCATCGAGCAAAAATAGCAGGATACCCGCTTAATCCAATTCCTGATATCGATCAGTTTTTTCGTCACAAAACCAACGTTACTGGTCGAGATGGGCGACTCGATCAGTTAGCATTGCATAGTCGCAACCGTGGGATTTTTTTAAAAAAATACTATCAGTCCTTGCCTAAAGTTGTTATTGATGGTGTATTTTTCCAACTGTTTAAAACTGGAATTGCCCGTGTCTGGTTTTCATTACTAGAAGAATGGTCAGACAAAGAATTTGCTAAGTATATTGTGGTGCTTGATAGAGCTAGAACCGCCCCCGAAATTCCTGGTATTCGTTATCGTCTTATACCCCCTTATGATTACCAAAGTACAGATGCCGATCGCGAAATGCTCCAGCAAGTCTGTGATCAGGAAGGCGCTGATTTATTTATTTCTACTTACTATACGACACCCCTGTCAACGTCCTCTGTGTTCATGGCGTATGATATGATTCCAGAAGTTCTGGGATGGGATATGAATAATCCCATGTGGCGAGAAAAGCATCGTGCGATTCAACAGGCGTCTGCTTACCTGG
>CAKZMA010001426.1 GCA_937127375.1 uncultured Coleofasciculus sp.
GGGAAATGAGGATCATGTAGAGACGTGCCATGGCACGTCTGGAAGCTGGGGAAAAATAAATGAATGAAACTACGCTTATCTGAGCAGTATTGGATTGGGGGATAACGATTCTTGAAGTATGCCTTGGTGCATGAGTGGCTAACGCCCAACGCAACGGGGGGTTCTGAACTGGTGGTTCGAGAAATCCTCAAGTCCGTTGAGGCGGATTTGTATGCCTTGATTGATTTTGAATCCTCGAATCCCCAGAGTTACTTGTTTGAGCGTCGGATTGGCACGACCTTTCTACAGCATTTTCCTGGGGCGAGGCAGGGGGTACAGAAGTATTTACCCCTGCTGCCCTTAGCCATTGAACAGCTAGACTTGCGGGATTACGATGTGATCCTCTCCTCCTCCCATGCGGTTGCTAAAGGTGTCCTCACCCGTCCACAACAGCTACACATCTGCTACTGCCATACACCGATGCGCTACGCTTGGGATTTGACCTTTGATTACCTCAACAGCAGCGCTGTGGGGCGGGGACTCCCTGGGTCAATCACGCGGTATCTGCTGCATCGGTTGCGTCAATGGGATGTGATCTCAGCCAATCGAGTGGATTATTTTATTGCCAACTCCCGCCATACCGCACAACGGATTTGGCGCTGCTACAGGCGAGAGGCACAGGTGATTTATCCTCCGGTTCAGACTGAACGGTTTTCTTTCCAGGCTCAAAAGTCAGATTTTTACTTGACGGTTTCTCGATTGGTTAGTTATAAGCAAGTGACTTTAATCGTGGAGGCGTTCAATCAACTGGGATATCCTTTGGTCGTCATTGGCGAGGGATCACAATTGCAGGCGCTGCGCCATCTCGCTAAACCCAACGTGCAAGTCCTGGGTTTTTGTCCCGATCGCGTGGTCGAGGAGTATATGGCACAGGCAAAAGCCTTTGTGTATGCTGCCTGTGAAGATTTTGGCATTGCCTTGGTGGAAGCGCAAGCTTGTGGTACACCCGTTATTGCTTATGGTGCGGGTGGGGCTTTAGAAACCGTTCGGGATATCCGGAAACATCCGGATAAGGGTACGGGTCTGTTTTTTCTAGACCAAAGTCCCCAGGCTTTGATGGAGGCGGTGAAAGCCTTTGAAGCACGAGCCACTGCCTTTAGTCCCGAACAGATACAATTAAACGCGGCTCAATTTGCGCCAACTGTGTTTAGCGATCGCTACTTGACGTTTCTGGACGGCTGCTATCGAGACCACCTGTCACGATCTTGAGTCATAAATTCCAGTTTCCTGGTCGCTATTGCCTTAGCTAACCGCTTCTGGCTTTATGATCGTGACGTGTGGTGTGAAGTGAAGGAGTAAGATGACTGCCCAAAGCCAACTTATCTCCGTCAAGACGTTGCGAGCGTTCGTGAAGCGTGGTATCCAGCCCCGCGCTCCACGCAGTAGACCCAAAGGTCTGTCTCGATATCGCTTAGACGGAATTTTTGCCAAGCGGCTGTTTGATGTCGTATTTTCCCTATCGATTCTCACGTTGTTTTTCCCGATTTACCTGCTCTTAGCCATCCTAATCGCTATCAGTTCACCGGGTCCTATTTTTTATGTTCAGGAGCGAATCGGTAAAGATTATAAGCCGTTTAGCTGCATTAAATTTAGAACCATGGTGGAAAATGCTGATGAAATGTTGATAGAAATGATGACAGAATCAACCTCTATTCGTTATGAATTTGAAGCTAACTTCAAGCTCAAAGAAGACCCCAGAGTAACCTGGATTGGTAAATTCTTGCGATATACCAGTTTGGATGAATTTCCCCAATTTTGGAATGTTTTGAAAGGAGATATGAGTGTGGTCGGTCCTCGCCCCTTAGTCCCGGAAGAAATGCATAAGTACGGGCGTTACATGGATAAAATCTTGACAATTAAACCAGGCATTACTGGACTATGGCAAGTTTCAGGGCGCAATGATATTCCCTATAAGCGTCGGGTACAAATCGATGTTTATTACGTAAATTTTCAAAATTTTTGGCTTGATTTATGGCTGCTTTTGAAAACAATCGGCGTAATGATTGCCCCAAAAAATAATGGGGCTTACTGACGAATTAAGCATTGGGAGCATGGGAGGATTAATCCAGAATTAAACCTCTCGGCTCAAATGGAGTAAATCAGCGTAGTATTGGGATGGCTTCGGTGTTGGGATTGGCAACCGTTGAATCATCAAAACAGGGAGCAGACTATTCCAGACAGGACTTTCCTGGGTGTTGACGGCAACAAACCAAACACCGGACTGAACAACGATGACAAAATCGCGCCAGAGAGAGCATCGAACTCCGACATGGTAGGCTTGATAAGTTATGAGTCAAAAGAAAGTTGATCGATGCTGGGAATTTTAGGATAATCTAAGGAATAATTTCCCTGATTCCAAAATCCAGTTGGGAGATTAACACTTTTGTCAACCACTGTTGCCCATACGCATCACAGGACGATTCAAGGATGACGCAACCCAAACGAGCGCTGATTACAGGCATAACTGGTCAAGACGGTTCCTACTTAAGTGAGTTATTACTGGACAAAGGCTACGAAGTTCACGGGATTGTCCGGCGGACTTCCACCTTTAACACCGATCGCATTGACCATATCTATGTTGATCCTCACAATCAAGTTGCCCGATTATTTCTGCACTACGGAGACTTGACCGATGGCGTAACCTTGCGCCGCATTCTCGAAGAAGTTAGACCCAAAGAAATTTACAATTTGGGCGCTCAATCTCACGTTCGCGTCAGTTTTGACTGTCCGGAATATACGGTGGATGCAGTGGGAATGGGAACCCTGCGCCTGTTGGAAGCGATTCGGGATTATCGAAATCGCACAGGTATTGATGTGCGCTTCTATCAGGCGGGTTCGTCGGAAATGTTTGGTAAAGTCCAGGAAGTTCCCCAAAAGGAAACCACTCCATTTTATCCCCGCAGTCCTTATGCTTGTGCTAAGGTGTATGCCCATTGGCAAACGGTGAATTATCGCGAGTCTTACGAGATATTTGGTTGCAATGGTATCTTGTTTAACCATGAATCGCCGCGTCGGGGAGAAACCTTTGTTACCCGTAAGATTACTCGCGCGATCGCCCGGATTCTCTCGGGACAGCAGAAGAAACTCTATCTGGGCAATCTAGACGCCAAGCGAGACTGGGGCTATGCCAAAGACTATGTTCAAGCCATGTGGTTGATGCTGCAACAAGACGAACCCGACGATTACGTCGTCGCCACAGGTGAAACTCACTCAATTCGCGAATTTTTGGATATTGCCTTTAACTGTGTCGATAAGAATTGGCAAGATTATGTAGAGTTTGACTCCCGTTATTTACGTCCTGCGGAAGTCGAATTACTCATTGGTGATCCCACCAAAGCCAAGGAAAAGCTAAATTGGCAACCATCTTTATCGTTTGAACAGTTAGTCGCCCTGATGGTAGAAGCCGATTTACGAACCTTCGGCAAATCATCGAATGGTGAAGGGGCGGAACTGTTTGAAAAACACAAAGAAAATACTTACGAACATTCCGCTGCTCACGCACCTGTTGATTGAGCAAAGGTCAAAAGTATGTATTTGTAAGGGCGGACGCGAGTTACTCAGAGAAGACGGTAACCAATAATATATCAATATTATCCGCCCTGGAATTATGGATTATTCAGTGTTTTCAACTATCTAATATGACCATGAACAAGGACTCAAAAATTTATGTAGCCGGTCATCGTGGCTTAGTCGGTAGCGCCATTGTTAGATGTTTACGCGATAACGGGTATACCAATCTTATCCTCAAAACCAGCCAAGAGGTGGATTTAAGACGCCAGCAAGCCGTAGAAGATTTCTTTGGCGCTGAACGCCCAGAGTACGTTTTCCTCGCGGCGGCAAAAGTGGGGGGAATTAATGCCAATAATACCTACCGGGCTGAGTTTCTCTATGACAACTTAATGATTGAGTCAAATATTATTCATAGCGCCTATTTGTCTGGTGTAGAAAAGTTGTTATTTCTCGGCTCATCCTGTATCTATCCCAAACACTGTCCCCAGCCGATGCAGGAAGAACACCTACTCACGGGGTTTCTGGAACCGACAAATGAACCTTACGCGATCGCCAAAATTGCTGGACTCAAACTTTGCGAAAATTATTGTCGGCAATATGGGGTGAATTTCATCTCCGCTATGCCCACGAATCTCTATGGTGCTAATGATAATTTCGATTTAGCCAATTCCCACGTTCTCCCCGCCCTGTTGCGAAAAACCCATGAAGCTAAAATTAACAATGATCAGGCTGTAGAAATTTGGGGAACGGGTTCACCGCTGCGGGAGTTTTTATACGTGGATGACTTAGCTGATGCCTTAGTTTTCCTGATGAATCACTATGACGATATCCAATTCGTGAATGTGGGGACAGGAGAAGAGGTTTCGATTAAAGACTTGGCGATGTTAATTAAAGCGGTGGTTGGTTATGAGGGTGAGTTGAAATTTGATTCCTCTAAACCCGATGGCACACCGCGTAAGCTGTTGGATACCTCAAAGGTTAATGCCGCTGGTTGGCACCCCAAAATTTCGTTAAAGAAAGGTCTAGAATTGACCTATCAATGGTTTGCCGAAAACTATGAGAGTATTAAAGGAAAATAGTCTGACCGATGAATTTGAATGATCTGTTCTGTGCAAATGACAACGAATTCATAGTGAGGCGTCTAAATAATGTGTGCCAAAATCTCTCTGTACTCCTTTTCGTTCAGAGGAGTTAACTGCTTCTTTTCCACCCAAAATAGGCAGTAATCACAGTAACGATTTTCCGGTTTGAGAACTTCGGCTTTGACCATATCATGTTCACGCTGGGGACTACCATCAGCATTTTTGAGCGCCGTATATTCGGGGTTAATTTCGTGAATTAATAAGAACTCCTTAAGACGATCAATACTGCCCCGATATCGAGCGATTGTTCCTGGCACTATCTGGGAACTTGTTTGCTGTCTTATTTTTAAGCCCTTTCTAGAAACGGCGTTGAACATTAATC
>CAKZMA010001427.1 GCA_937127375.1 uncultured Coleofasciculus sp.
TCAACCCCCACAAAAATAGCAACCACAACTCCCCAAATACTCAGGATTCGTCTTATGCCAATTCGACCCTGGAAACTCGTAAATCCAGTCCAAACCATTATCGGCATCCAGAAAGCCACTGACAAGACTGTGGATAACACCAACTCCCGTACTCGCACACAGGCTATTTAACCAGAATACGGCTGGGTCGCCGATGCCTTCTACATACCCGACTCGATTAGCCAGATGATGAATCTCCTCCGCCGCCGACTCTAAAGCTGCACGATGCAAGTTAATGATATTGCCACACATCAAACACCACCCACCTCCCAGGGGTGGCACGGTGATGCGACAATACATCCGTGGCGTCTTATCCGGTTTGATGTCGATGTGAGTCCCTAGACATACCAGGGGACGCATATAGTTTAAGGCTAACTCTTGAGCAACTTGCCGGGAGGAGTGGTTATCCGTGGCGACGACAATTAAATCAGCCGCTGCGACTTCCTGTTTAGCGGCTTCATCGGTAATCGATGCGGGGATAGCTTTGACATGAGAACCCGTGGCATAAATGCGTTTGATCAGGTGCTTGACATAATGGACTTTGTACCATTGCTGGCTTGCCATATCCTCAGTCGCAGCCGGGAGACGATTCAGGTTAACGGCTTCGATGTGATCCGGGTCAGTTAATACCCATTTTTTCACCCCTAAACGTCCCAGCAGTTCGGCAAAAATTGCCCCAATACCCCCACAGCCGATTAAAGCAACGGTGAGTTCACCCAGTTGGTTTTGTACCCCTTCACCAAAAACCTGTTGACGGGCAAACATTAAGTCTGTCTGGTTGGAAATATTAACACCAGGGGTGAGTTCAAACCAGGATTGGGAACAGTGAATCGGCTCAAATGACTGTCCAATTCTATCCCAGATGCGGAATTGGGACTGTTGTAAGGTTTCGTCAAACACTCCAGAGATTAAACGCGGCTTTTTGGGGAAGTGAGACGAAAGAAACCGAGCATAGTCTGATTCATAATGGTCATCCACGCTAGAAAATTCGGGCTTACCTGATTCAGCATGGGTATGAATATGAACCACATCGAGTTTTTCCTTTGCCAGAAATGTCTCAATTAAGTAACGGTGAAACTCCTGTTTAATCACCAACCCACTCGCGGATTGACGTTCGTAGCAATCGGGAGAGGGAACCACCCACGCTTGAGGCAGATATCTCACTTGTTGTTTAGATACCTGATGACGTTTGCAGAATAAAAAACCAATCACTTCTTCATTGGTGGTGCGAGCATCCAGCATAGCGCGGTAAAATTGATGCCACATTTGGGGGGGGATGTGTAGAGACATTTGGGGTGATTTTTTCAAGTTGTTCATGAGTTTTTTTAGGAAAGCTATGTGTATCAAATTTCGGATGTCGGATAAGCTGTTCGGCATTTAAACCGTAATGTCAAGAAAAGCAAAATCCTTGTAGTGTGAGCATCTTGCTCACTACCCATTCCCAATTTAAATGCATGACAGCTTATCGGATATTGGATGTAGAATGTAGGGTGCTATCTTTGAAGCGTAACGCACCATTTCTTTAGTAGCGTTTACAGATTGTAGGTTGGGTTGACGACAGGAAACCCAACAGCATCGGATGTCGGATGTAGACGGTTAAACCGGGCGCACGCCATGCGCCCCTACAGTTTCTGGATAGTAGTAACGCACTATTTCTTGAGCCTTGGTGGGTTTCGACTTCGCAAGAGCCCACCCTACGATTTACTACTCAATCATCGGTATTAATCGCGTGGCGTGCGGTGACAAATAATGTCGCCAGATTGTGTCCTTGTTCAGATTGGCGACTAGGACGCCAAGCATTCAGCCATCTATCTCGATTAAATCCGCCACCGAGTCCAACGCAATACCAATACCAGCCTTCTTCACTTAAAAACGGTGCGCCATAATAGCTTTGGTGAGTAAAGTGATGGTCGCCCTGTCCTACGGTATTCCACGGGTAGTTTAGATAGCAACCAATTGGCGGAAGACGCGGGTAATCGGGGGGAAGTAAGAATAAGACATCCGTGTTGGAAACTCGGAATTTCTGAGAGGATAGGGGCATTCCTTTGACCAGAACAGCAGTATATTGAATACCACCAACTGTTTTACTGCCAACAAGTACCGTCTTTGCCACTTTCTCCAAAAGTTTGAGTTCAGTCAGGAGTCTCGTACTGGGTTTAAAATCGGTTTGACCGGGATTCACTCTAACTGTCATTGTTTCCTTTATCCTTTTACAATTTTGGGAACTGTCCAAACTTTAGAGCCTTCTTTAAGGGCTTCATTTTCTTTGAGGGGTTTCGTGCCACCAAATCCCTCTTCCATGACATCATCATTGCCAATTTCGGGAAAGTTATTTCTCAAGTCTTCAACGGTTGCGCCATTGGGTAAATCGATTAATTTACCGTTAACAACTGCTCTCATGACAATCTCCTTTGTTTTAGAATGTAGGGTGCGTTACGCTAACGCACCACGACTATTGAATTGGGTGCTATAGCTGTACTATTGCCTGTTGCCTAATCTTTAATTGTGTCCACCTACTTAAGGGAAATGTTACTGACTGGTATGCTGGTGGGCAATGCCCACCCTACGGCAGATCAAAAGTTTTGGTGATCTCACAATGCTTATTGAGCGTGCCATTCGATTTAATGGCTTATTTCTTAATAACTCGTGGTGGGGTGAATTCGGGCGATCGCGACTTTTGAATGCGGCTGTTGCGCTGGAGATGGATTTTGAGTGAAATTTAACCAAATCGACCAACTGACTAAACCAATCACTGTCAAAATGGCAGTAGACAGCAGGCGGTTGTAATATCGCTCTAGTTGTTGTAACGATACCTTAATGGAGGTAATCTGTTGACGATATTCGGTTCTTTCTGTTTTGCTCATAGCTCTCATGTTCAACTCTAAGGCTTCAATCTGTTGAGCCAAATTTTCAATGGTTTGAGTGAGGTTTTCTAACTGATGATCCGCTTCGATGATTAATTTTCCGTTGATAGTTTCCATACGTTACTACTCCCTAATCTGGGTTTCACCTCCTCAAATTTAATCAAAGACATTCGTGTGACCAATTCGGTGGAAGTTTTGCTGGTTGTTTTGCGGTTCAAAGCTATCGAAAATTCCGATTAAATCGACAATACTACTCGCAGCAACTTTGAGGTCATTGCCAAGAGATTGTTCAACAGAAGCCACTTCGACGCGCATTCCCCGCCGTCTCAGTTTTTCAGCAAGGTAGGCAAAGTCAGAGTCTCCGGTGACTAAGACAACAATATCGGGGCGAACTTCTAAGGCGAGTTCAATGGCATCCATTGCCATGACGATATCAATGTTGGTTTCATAATCATCGCCTTTGGTTTTACCTTCTTTTTGCACGACTAAGAAGCCGTTACTTTTTGCCCAATAGATGAATTTTTCTTTACTTTTACGTTGTTCTTCAAACCGTTCCCTGGCTGGAGGTAGTCCGACGTAAATGACCATTTCAATGAGTTCTCGACCTTCTCTGGGGTCAGCGAGGTAGTCGCGGACTTTTTGCCAGTCCAGCCTGCGGTTAAAGCTTTGGGCGGCTAAGAACGTATTGTCGCTATCGGCAAGAATGAGTACCCGACGATTGGTTCCCATAAAGGTTTGGCATCCTTTGCTTGTTTGTTACTCGTATTAAAACCTATGGCTGGAAGGGGGGTTTTCTTTTACTACAAGGGAATTGAGTGCAGCTTAGACCTTGAAGCTGTCCAAGATAGCGCTACTCACGTTAGCATTCTGCCAAAGGCTACAATGCTGTTGGAGAAGTACGAAGCAGCACAGGCACTACCTGTAGGGGTACGGCAATGCCCATTGGTGTCAACTTAAGCTCAACCCCTCACCCCCAGCCCTTTGATGTAAGAAGAGGACAATCATTACCCTGCTTCTCCAGCCATTTGCAAGACACGAGAATAAAGGCGATCGCTCACCCAAAAATCGGCTGTTCTAATCAACTCATCTAATAGGGGTTTAACCTGTGTAATCAACCCTCGATATTTCGCCTCGATTAAAATCCCCAACACCCCAGTAAACTGAATCTGATACTCGGCGGCAATTGTTCTGCCTAACTCCTCATCAATTAATAACCAATCGGCATCTAGTTCAACCGCCAAAGTAATCGCTTCCGCCTCTCCAGCATCCAACTTATCTTGTAGCAACCTCACCTGTTCCTGATTCACCGCCGAACGGACAGAAATCCACGCCAACGTCTGAACTTCACGACATCCAGGTATCGAATCCCCTGCACCCGTCAGTTCCTGATAAACCCTCTCAGGAATAATGATATCCCCATAGAGTTGCTGCA
>CAKZMA010001428.1 GCA_937127375.1 uncultured Coleofasciculus sp.
TAGTCACATCTGAGTTAATCAGAAATGATAGTAGTAAAACCCGCCCCTACACAAACACCAGGTTCCCTGAACCTAGCGTTGGGTCAAAACTCATCGACATCCTAGAGGTATAAAATGTCGGAAATTGTATCTATCCACTCATTCCGTGGTGGTACGGGCAAATCAAATGCTACAGCGAATCTAGCCGCGACTGTCGCTAAAGCTGGATATCGAGTCGGTATTGTTGATACGGATATCCAATCTCCTGGCATTCACGTTCTTTTCGGCTTCGATGAGAACAAAATGAAAAACGCCCTAAATGATTACTTATGGGGGCGTTGTCAGATTCAAGATGCGGCGTATGATGTCAGTTCTATTCTGGGAGAAAACCGCAAAATAAATAGCAAAATCTATCTAATTCCGTCCAGTATTCGCATGGGAGAGATTACCCGGATTTTGCGAGAAGGGTACGATGTGAATATGCTGATTGATGGGTTTGAGGATTTAATTCAAGCCTTAAAGCTAGACTATCTCTTCATTGATACTCACCCTGGTCTGAATGAAGAAACGCTACTGTCTATCACCATCTCTGACGTATTGCTAATTATTCTCCGTCCAGACCGCCAGGACTTTCAAGGAACGGCTGTCACCGTTGATGTGGCGCGTAAGTTGCAAGTGCCTAAGCTACTGCTGATGGTAAATAAAGCCCATGAAGCCCTTGACTTTAAGGCATTAGAGCAAGATATAGCACAAACCTATCAGGCAACAGTTGCAGGGATTTTACCCTTATCCGAAGAGATGATTCAACTCGCTAGCGGTGATGTCTTTTGCGTCCGCTTTCCCAGCCATCCTTTAAGTCTAGAAATTAAAAAAGTGGCACAGCAAATTATGACGTAATTTAAACTCAGTTTGTAGTTGCGCTTTAGCGCTAAAAATCTTATCACTGACTACAAACTTTCAAGTTAGTGCCATTTCCATTAAATAAGTGCCATTCAGATTATCTCAGGTGGGAGTCTACGGAGTGCGATGTTATTTTTTCCAAAAATCAGTTGTTGTTGTACTCGGCTATCTAAAATGAACAATGAACTGAATCGCCCCTATAATATCAGAAAAAGACATGGATATGAGAATTACTCACCTCAGAGTTGATAACTTTAAATCACTGGTTGACTTTAATTTACCTTTAGCCAAATTTAACTGTTTAGTTGGACTGAATGGTTCAGGTAAATCAACAGTATTACAATTCTTTGATTTTTTATCTCAACAGGTTAAAGGGGATCTATAGGGTTGGTTAAAAAAACGGCAGTGGGAAGCCTCTGATATTAATTCAAAGTTAACTCGAAAAAAAAATATTGATTTTGAAGCTTGTCTTCTCCATAATGAAGGCTTTGAGGTTAAATGGTCTGCTAGTTTTAACCGGACAACATTGCGTTGTACCGCTGAACGTCTTTCAGCATTTCTATATGAAATTGGAGCAGCTAAACGAGACGATATTAAACAAACAATGACTAAAATTTATCCAACAATCAAAAAAATTGATGTAGAAAAACTGCGTTTTGGCTGGAAAAGACTTCTAGTTGAAGAGGAATTTAAAAAGACTCTATTAAAGACAGAAGCACGCCATGTAGCTGATGGCTTTTTGCGGATGCTGGCGATTTTGGCGCAACTGTCTAAAGGGCAAAGTTGTTTATTGCTTGATGAAATAGAAAATGGTATTAATCCGGAACTCATTGAGTTTCTCGTTGATAGCTTAGTTCAATCTCCTCCACAAGTGCTGGTCACAACCCATAGTCCAATGATTTTGAATTATCTTGAAGATGATATTGCCATTGAAGGTGTAATTTACCTATACAAAACGCAAAATGGCTCGACACAAGCTGTGCGACTCTTTGATATTCCTTCTATGCGAGAGAAATTAACGGTTATGGGACCAGGGGAAGTTTATGAGGATACCTTATTAACTAAACTTGACCAAGAAATTAATAGCCTACAACAAACAAATTAGTCACAGGTAAGTTGGCGGTGTTTTTACTACTAAGTGGAGAAGGAGTATCGGATATAGGCGATCAGAATGAAATTGGTCCCATGACTAAATTTATTGATCATTGGGTTCCTCAACCTAGGAATTACTCATTAGCTGATTTGATTACGGGACTGGTATTCTTGTCTTTTTATAGCATAACGGATACTATTACTCATATATTTTCCCTAAAAACCCACACTGATAATGCAAAACCCCATAAAAGCATGGCGCTAATAAAAATAATAATTTTTATGTTTTTTTCACGGTTTTTTGAAAATCTAAATGCAACTAGATATGAGGGGATAATGCCAGTCGGCCAAAGAAAACCCATGCCGGCTGCAACCGCTAAGGCAGCGCCGTTATAATTAACCATTTCCAAAAACGCATCATACCCAAATACCAAGCTTATAGATATTTGAAACCAGTAGTAAGCTATTGTTCCCATGGAGAAAACATTTATAACAAGAAATAAAATTGTCAAAGCAATAGAGTTTTGAATGTCATGAATCCAAGTCCTCCGATCCAAAACAGGAAAAAGCGGTAAGAAGCAAAGGAGAAAAATGACAAAATAAATACCGAAAAAAGACATAGGCATTTTTACTATTCAGTTATATAGCTATAGCAGTAGACACATCGATTAGGACTTTCCGAACTGTTGTAGAGACGTTCCGGCGGAACGTCTCTACCATAAGATGCGTCCTAACCGCTATGGTGATTGCTATAATTCTAATCTGTTTCTGTTCTCAGGAAAAAAGCTCAATTTGTGACATATCTACCGTAGGGTGGGTATTGCCCACCAGCCTTAAGTCAGTACCATTCACCTCAAGATTATTGACTTATTTGAGTAAAGGGCGACCCGATCCAATTGAGTGGATACAGTTGTTACTTGGTGCAGGCGGGTCGCCCCTACAGGAGGTCTAAAGGTGACATATTCTTAATTTATTCTATTGTTTGCGTGTCTTTAAAATGGATAATAAAACAGCTATCGTAACTAGAGTTCATGTAACAAATCATTGACCCAAAGGGTATCTGCTTCTGACAATGAGGGTATCAGTTCTCGACTATAATCAATGGTGTAATCATAACCTGCTCGGTCGTCAACCTGATGCAGCAATGCTTGTAAATCCACTACAGGTTCTCTATCGCCTGCACGCAGGGGTATCGGAAACGCCGGAATTGGCTGCGGTAAATTAAAAGCATATAAATCTGCTTGAGGACGACGTTCTTGACGACTAATTAGAATTCGATAATCTGACTGAATTGTATTATTTAATAGTGGCATCGGTTGCCATTGCCGCATTAAGTCAATTTCAATTAAATGGGTCAAACTACCAAAAATTTTCTGCCGTTTCTTAAGGTAGGTTTCTCGTCCTTCTCCAGTACGCTTGTTGACGGGAGAGAGAATTTCAATCGCGACTCGGTACTTAGGACGAACTTGGGGAACTAGAACATCAGAAATTGCTACAATCAAGCGATTGTGAACTTCCACCCAAAAGTCAGGATGTTCTAAATAAGGATTCATGCCAGGAAATGGAGAAGCCATATTAATTCGTCATTTGTACAAGAAGGCGGGTTTTGAATAAATGTTATCATCAAGAATGAACAGAAAAGCCCTAAACCTGCCCCTACAGATACGCTACTCGGTTAGGGCGGGTTTATTCACATCTTTTGTCAGGTAAGAAACGATAGTAGTGAAACCCGCCCCTACAGACGAATAATGGCACGTCTGGAACATTAAATGCCTAAACGTTGATAAATCTCGTCGAGATGGCGAAAATGATGTTGGGGATTAAAACAGTCCTCAATTTCATCCGGTGTTAGCTGACTCTGAACCCGAGCATCTTGGGCGATGAGTTCCCGGAAATTTCCCCCCGGTTGATTCCATGCCTGATGAGCGCAAGATTGAACAATACTGTAGGCGTCTTCTCGACTGGTTCCCTTTTCTACGAGAGTTAACATGACTCGTTGACTAAAGATTACGCCGCCATACCGATTCAGATTCCGCTTCATGTTTTCCGGGTACACCAATAGGTGTTTGACTAAATGAGTCATTTCATGAATCATAAAGTGGGTCAAAATGCAAGTGTCTGGCAGGATAATCCGTTCCACAGAGGAGTGAGAAATATCTCGTTCGTGCCATAGGGCGATATTCTCCAAGGCGGCGATCGCATGACCCCGGAGAATCCGCGCCATCCCGCTTAGGCGTTCAGACCGAATCGGGTTACGCTTATGGGGCATTGCTGACGAACCTTTTTGTCCTTTGGCGAAGAATTCCTCAACTTCTAAGACATCGGTGCGTTGTAAGTTGCGAATTTCTACTGCAAAGCGTTCCAGAGAAGCCCCTAATAGCGCCAACTGCTGGACAAATTCACCATGCCGATCGCGCGAAATGACTTGAGTGGATGCCATATCTGGATCAAGTCCCAGCTTCTGAGTTGCGATCGCTTCCACACGGGGGTCAGTATTGGCGTAGGTTCCCACTGCACCGGAAATCTTACCCACGGCAATATGGTGGCGCAAATTCACCAGGCGATCGCGGTGTCGCAGAATTTCCGCTAACCAGCCAGCCAGCTTGAAGCCAAAGGTAATCGGTTCCGCATGAATTCCGTGCGATCGCCCAATCATCACCGTGTAGCGATGTTGTTGCGCCTGATAGCGAATCGCTTGAATCAGTTGCTCCAAGCATTCCACAATTAAATTTAGACTGGCAACCAGTTGTAATGCCAACGCCGTATCTAAAACATCAGAACTGGTTAATCCCAAGTGAATGTAGCGCCCCGTATCCCCCACATACTCATTCACATTCGTCAGGAAGGCAATCATATCATGACGGACTTGGGCCTCAATTTCCAAGATGCGATCGACATCAAAATTTGCCTTCGCTTTAATTTCCGCAACCGCATCCGCCGGAATTTCACCCAATTCCGCTTTTGCCTCACAAACCGCAATTTCCACCTGTAGCCAGGTTTTGAACTTATAGGTATCCGTCCAGAGTTCGCCCATTTCAGGCAAGGTATAGCGCTCGATCAATGCCTGTATTGCCCAATACAACCGTCATATTGTACAACTGTGCCTTGGTTTATTCCATTTTTTTTGCTGTTGGATTGTAAAAGCTTGGTAATGGGGTGATATAAGTCAGCCTTTGTGGACAGGTATCGTTAGGACTTGCAGGATAAACTAGCAAAAGTACCTATTGCAATATTTCCATGTTTGATCTCACTTCCCTACTTGAATTCTCCCGCGCCCATTGTGTGGCGATTTGTGGGGGTTTAGTTCCCCTGAACTTACTGCTGACGCTACAGACGATGATTTTGACGGGACTCCAGCGCCCTCAACGTCAGGTGCGGTTAGCGGCTGTACTTGCTTATATTCCGGCTGGGGTGATGGTTCTCCATGTTTGGACATGGTTGATGATTGGGGTGGTGATGGCACCCACGTTTATCTTATTAGGGTTAGCTTGTATCTGTGTGGGGATTAATGTCTGGGCAAGTATTTCCCCGCAAACGATGGCGGGTGTACTGCGAGGGGGGTGGTTCTGGGTGATGAGACATATCCACCATTCTGGTAAGCGTCGTGATTCTGTGGTTGTTTCTTAAGTTCAAAGGACAAGATCCCCGATTTCCCTGAGAAGTCGGGGATTTTGCTGGTGCTAATCGCGCCAGTTGCCCAACCCCTCGGTAATTATCTGTGTCAATTACTGAGGAAGGCGGGGCTTGATTTGACCTTTAATTCTCTGCAAGGCTTGATTTGCCAGGTTTTGAGCCGTTTTCGGGCTGGGGGTTCGTGGTGAAGTTTTGAGAGCGTTTGTTGCGTCTTCATAAAAACTTTATATAAATACTGAGTTTTCGGGCTATATCTTTACCAAAACTTTATAGACTTAAAGCTTTATCGTACTAATATGTATCTAAAGAAACAAATTCACATCTACTTCAAGAGAAATTTATGATGAGTCAAGGATTTATAAAGTCTACTCAAAAATTATCGATAACTGCGGCAGTAGGAGCAATAGCCGCGACTACATTAAGTGTTAATCCCGCCAGTGCTTTTTCAATTACAACGGGCGGTCAAGCTAAAGGTAGTCCTGCTGGAATTGAAGGACTAACCACTACTGTATCTAATACAAGAGTCATCACTTTCAACGAAGCTGATGCCATTCCTGGGGTTGATTTTGCAGACGTTAGTGATGTTAATCAACAAGGTGCTGACTATGATCCAGGAGATGCGTTAGTTATCACCAACGGAGGCGCTTTTGTTAGTCAAACAGGTGCTATTCCCTATTCCGGTTCACCTAGCGGTAGTACGAATAACACTTCAGCTTACCTTTCACTTCCTACAAATAATAACAATGGTGTAAGCCAAGTCACTATTACCTTACCTAAACTGTCAAACTACTGGGGTTTACACTGGGGTTCAATGGACGATGCAAGTGCCAATAGCCCAGCTAACCAAATTGAATTTTTGCGAGATGGTACAGTCTTAGCGACCTTTACCCCAGATGATTTAACCGCTTTAGGTTTAGATGTAGAAGCCGGAGGCGGTCCTGATAATCAAGGACTTGCAAGAGCGAATCCCTACGTTAATTTCTTTTCTGATAACTCAGGAGAATGGTTTAACGGTGTACGACTGACTCAACTGGGTAACAATAATAACATTGCCTTTGAAAGCGACAACCACGCTTATCGTCCAGTTCCCGAACCTCTCACCATTCTAGGTTCCGGCTTGGCTTTAGGATTTGGTGCTATTTTCAAGAAACAACAGTCACGGCGGCGTTAGTAACTTAACTTTTTTCTCATAACCTCTTCTGTGTAGAGACGTTGCATGCAACGTCTCTACAATGTTGTGTGGATGACTGAAACGGATTGATAACCATTAGATTTTTCCTCGGATTCCTGACTTCGCTAAACCAATAGTAATTTTCCTTTTACCAAATCTTTATATAAACACTGCTACTAATTCTGCTATCTTCACGGAAGCTTCACCTAAAAGCCAGCTTTATTAAATTAACATCTACCTAGAGGAACAAATAAAGTTCTCTTTATAAAGACTAGATGAGCTTGATAAACCTATGACAATCAATAAGGATGCATCAATCATCACTACCGTGGCAGCCACAGCAACGGCTATGATAGGGGTTATTTCCCTCAGTGGTTTTACGATTACCACGGGCGGTGAACTTAAAGGTAGCCCAGCCGGAAGTGAAGGACTAACTACCAGTAGACCCGGTGCTGTGGTGATTGATTTCAATGATGCGCCTGACCTTGACTTTACAGAGGTTGGTGCGGTTAATCAAAAAGGAGCAACGTACTCTCCAGACGACGCATTAGTGATTAACAACGGTGGCGCACTCGTACCCACAAAAGGAGCAGTTCCCTTTTCCAGTCCAACCCAAAATAACACATCAGCTTACCTATCACTACCGACCAATTCTCAGGATGATGAAGACATTGAGCAAGTCTCGATTCAGTTACCTAAACCCTCCAGCTATTGGGGGATGCATTGGGGGTCTATGGATTCGAGTAATCAAATTGAATTTTTCCGAGGTGATACCCGTTTAGCCCGGTTTACGCCTGATGATTTTGTCGGTTTGGGAGTGGGACCTGGCGTTGGGGGAGATAATCAAACAGAGGAATCTAACAATCCTTATATCAATTTCTCGGCTGAGGGATCACAGCAATGGTTTGATAGAGTAGTGCTGACTCAACAGGGTGAGGATGACACTATCGCCTTTGAAAGCGACAACCACGCTTATGATTCTGTACCGGAACCCCTGACGATTCTGGGTTCAGGGTTGGCGTTGGGATTTGGCGCGTTGTTCAAGAAACAACAGTCACGGCGGCGTTAGTTAATTCATAACCTTTGCTTTTGTGTAGAGACGTTGCATGCAACGTCTCTACAATGTTGTTGGGATGACTTCACAGCCAGAGGTTTACCTAGGATGAACCATCAACGATAAGCTTAGGAGAGTATTCCACACCACTAAGAACTGCTTTAGAGTATCACTTAGAAGCAGTGCCATAGTCTCACAATAGGCGATGACCACATTACTAACGCTTTTTAGCAAACAACGGCAGGAACTGCAAGGCGCGATCGATAAAACGACGAATCCAGAACAGGTGGTGATGCTGGTGCAAAACCAACTCAATACTCTGGAAAGCAGTTACATCGGGGGACTGAGTGTCTCTCAAGTGCGTCTGGCGGCTTTTTTCCTGGATGCACTGCGCCAGTCTGTGGCGACGCTAGCGGCGGCGAATCCAACTAACCCGATGCGGGTTACCACCCCTGAACCGGAGTCAGAGGACCAAACAGGGCGACGATTGTCTCCCAAACGCCTCATTCTCAAAGTTCTTCAGGGACTTCTCTGTATCGGTATCTTGGATTCGCTGTTCAATTTGAGTTCCGATGCGCCCGGAGCGTGGTTAGATATTTTGCTGATGGCGTTGTTGGTTGGGCTAGAGGTTGTCTCCCAACTGGATAAAGGTTCTCCAGAAAACCCTACAGACGCACTTGAATCAACCGCCTCTCAGCTTACCCTACGAATCGATAGTCAAGTCTTGTTAGATAATATAGCCGATGCTCTCAACACCATTGATTTAGCCGTTGCTCAAGCCCAAGATGGGAAGAAAACCGTCGATGCGAATGCAATTGAGGAACAACCTGAATTATTAAATCTGCTACAACGGTTGATAGGCGCATCTTTTCTAGAAAAGCCTCAGATGGCGCTAGAACTGACTAAACTGATACCCCAAATTTTGGTTGAGCAGGGGATTGAAGCCAAACTCTATCAACCGGATGATGTCAAGAGTCATCGGGAGTATTTTGACTTCGAGCCAAGTATCAACCCCAATGCTAAAGAGTATATTACAATTGCGCCCGCTTTAGTGAAAGGCGATCGCCTATTGCGGCGGGGACGGGTAATTGAACCGAGAACTTAATAAATAATTAATTATGACTGATGTAGTTTCCTTAACCAACTCTGAACACAACGAAAGTATTTCAACCCTAAACACGTCCCCATTATCTCCTATTCTTCCAGATAATATGCACGTTTTAGAAACCATTGGATTTGATTTAGGACACGGTGAAACAGCCGTGGCGAAAGCGCTAGTAGAGAGCATTGACCCCCCAGAAATGCTGGAGGTGAATAATAAAAAAGTGCAAATCACCGCCTTAGGCTGGCATCCGGATTTGGGTTATTTGGTGGGGGAACAGGCTTTAATTCAAGTGGGTGTAACTCAACTGGATATTGCCTTTAAACAAAAACCAAATACTGATCTAGATTACCGCAAAACCATCCGCCATTTTCTAGAAACCTACTACAGACTTTTGCAAAAAAGCAAACAACTGGAAGGGGAAGAAAAGAGCCATTTTTTCGTCGGTTGTCCCTCTGGCTGGTCAAAGCGCGATCGCCAAGATTACCAAACCATCTGTAAAGCCGCCGGAATTCCCCGCCTCAGCGTGGTTCCCGAATCACGGGCGGCGTTTATGCAGGCAAAGGAAGCGGGAAAGTTGGACTATGATAAGCTCAAATCGGCGGTACTGATTATTGATATTGGCTCGTCCACAACCGATTTTACGTTAGTCAAGAGTTTACATGAAATTCCCCTGGATTTTGGCAGTAATACCCTAGGTGCATTCCTGATTGACCGAGCAATTTTTGAGCGAACCGTGGCGAACTATGAAGATACCGCCTTATTAAAATGGGTGTTTGAGGAATATCCCCATCATAAATCCCGTTGTCTCTTAGCTAGCCGGAAAGCCAAGGAAGATTATTTTTCTAACGAACAAGTCTACAGCCATCCCCAATCCTTTGCTCGTGGCTTTGAATCGATTAACGAACAGATTTATTTTATCCCCCAAGTCAATAAAACCGTTATGACGGAGATATTGAATCAACCATTAACAGAATTGGATGGGAAAAGTTGGATTGAATCGTTTCGAGAGTCAGTTATTGAAGCAAAAGAAACCTTAGGTAAACAAGGAATAACTCCAAAAGTTATATTAATGACAGGGGGTGCATCGCGGATGCAATTTACCCGTCAGATTTGTGAAGACATTTTCCCCGAACCCGCCACCCAGGTGCGTCCTGATCCTGAACCGGAACGGTGTATCGCTCTAGGATTAGCACGAGTTGGACGCTGGGATTTACGGGCGGAAGCTTTTAAAAAAGAAGTAGATCAACGGTTTGATTCTGAGAAACTAAAATCGATTATTGAACGCCATATTCCTGAGTTAATTGAACTGCTGATTAAACCCCTATCCCAGGGGTTAATTGACAACGCGGTTAAACCCAGTTTACAAGACTGGCGCAGGAATAGAATTCGGACGTTAGGTGATTTGGAAACTCGGATGAAGCAGAAGGCGGAGGCGTGGATTAAGAATGATTCTCTGGGAAAGAATGGAACTGAATCCGCCCGACAGATTGTCAAAAATCAATCGATTACCTGGTTTAACAGCAAAATTCAGCCCGAATTATCGGTGGAAACTGACCCAATTTGTCAAAGATATCAGATACCCCGAAGTAGTTTACGATTTGAGGAAGGGATTGATCCGGATGTGGTTAACCCCGAAATCTCCGTGGGCGATGCTATCTTGGCGGATACGGTGCTATTAATTGTCAATCTCGTGATTGGTGGGGGAACGGTTGGCGGGATTATTGCCTTGATTTTAACCGGGCATTTGGCTTGGCCCCTATTAGTCATTTATGGGATTTCGGTACTGGCGGCTGGCGTGGAAATCACACGCAGCAAAACCCAGGAAGCGATTAAGACAAAGTTAGATATTCCCAGTTGGAGTCGTCAGTTTCTGTTGAATGACAATAAGATTAACTCGACGTGCGAGCAAATGAGGCCCGAGTTAGAGAAGGTGTTTCGAGAACAACTGATTGAGAATCAGGAGGCGTTTGATGAATTAATTAATAAGGTGGGGCGGGAATTGAAGAAAGCGCTTAATGCGAAAGCGCAAGAGGCGGTAATTTTGATTCAGTAGAGAACGCTAGGAAATAATAACCCCGCATTCGTTGGAGTTTAAAGAAAATTTGTAGGGGCGGGTTTAGGGACAATTTGTAGGGGCGGGTTTAGGGACAATTTGTAGGGGCGGGTTTAGGGA
>CAKZMA010001429.1 GCA_937127375.1 uncultured Coleofasciculus sp.
AGTAGGTTTTCCATCAAATGGTAGTGTGGCCCGGTTTTAACCGGGTTTTTTCATGTCTAAGAGTAATGTAGAGGTTGCTGTAGGGAGTGTTGTGGTGGGGTTAGGGAGCAGGAGAAGCAGGGAAGCTGGGGAAGCTAGGGTTTTAATAGGTTTTAGCCTATTTCCTTGTATTTGCACAACTGTCAATACGGCTCAAAAAATTGATAGCTAACAGTTATGGAATGTCAATGATAAATAAAAAATTTTTCTGGCTTGACGTTAAAAACAAATACTTAACTAGGTTGGCAATTTTCCGGCGATCGCATTAGACTTTAGATGCCATACAGGTTGTTAGAGACATACCTAGTATGTCTCTACTTCTCAGGGAGTCAAATTTTTTAGCTAGTGCAAATTTGCAAATATCAGCGATCCACTTATTTGCCAAAACCTGTCGGTCACTTAATGAGTACCACTAAGGGGAAGCCACACACTGGAAAGATATACCATTGCCAGCTTGTACAAAAGGCAAAACTCTTTTGTCATGACTACGTTAATGGTAGGACTCTTTATGGCTGCCTATACTAGGGGTTGCTGCAGGGAGTCTGGTGGTGAGGGTAGGAAGCAGGGGGAGCAGGGGGAGCCATAGTACATTTTCCTGGGTTCAGTGATGCCATAATCCGTGAAGGATGCTACCCGATTCAGGAGAAGACAAGTAACTGTTAACACACCTCAAAGCATTGCTGGCTAAGGGTTTTTGGGTTGTGCAGAAAGCCCTATACTCAGTAGAATCTGCTGAATAAGTTTTGTAGTGGGCAGAAGAGGCAGAAGGAAACAGTAGTACGAGCGAGACGCTCGCTATTGGGTCATATTTTTCACAGATAAAGACTTCAAGCCTTACCTTTATAATCAAATCATGATTTTAATAAAAGTGAACTAATCAATACAATAACTCTATCAATAGGCACTTCTATATTTGGTATTTAAAGATACCAAATATAGGATGGTGCTGACTTCTATAATTTCTAATTTATTTTTCATGTCTTCAATGAAACTTTATCAAAAAATGCCGGATATTATCTTACTTCGACAGAAAGGTTAATTGAAGCAAACCAATCATGCTTGTTTCATTAGTCTTGGGCTACCAAATAACTGAATCTGAATCCTTTAAAATGTATTAGGAGCAAAAAAATGCCGATTGACTCTGACAAAATGACCCGTATTCTGCACAACTTTGTCTCTAAGATCTCTGATGTTGAGGGAGCTGCCGTGGTAACTCCAGATGGTTTGCCACTTGCATCTAGTTTACCTGGTGGTATTGATGATGTGCGGGTATCTGCCATGTCAGCTACGATGCTGTCTCTGGGCGAGAAAGTTGGAGCTGAACTTGCTAAAGGCGGCATGGATCAAATCAGCGTTGCCAGTGGTGAAGGGTTTAGCATTTTGACCAATTGTGGTAACGATGCTGTTTTAATCGTACTCGCTGGAAAAGATGCAAAACAGGGTGTTTTACAGTTAGAAATTCAGCGTATCGTTTCTGACTTGAAAGTTGCAATGAGGTAGTCTATATTAGCCAATTTATAAATTGACTAACCTGCGAAACAAGTTGTAATTTTTATCGCCCCAATCTTAGGCTAAGATGTAGTCAAAGTTTGTATATAAACTTAACAGAAAAGTGGGTTGTGTAAAAATTACAGTAAGTTTCTAGTCAATTGGCACTCTACGTTTAAGAGAACCGACTAAATTCTCTATCGTCTCTCTTGTTAATCATCAAAAATGGGAAGGACATTCGCTTTTCTGTAAAGTCTGAATCAATCCAGTTTCAAGCTTCACACGATGAGTTGGTTAACCTGAGTTAGACATAGGTTAACCAACTCAGTTAAAAAACAATCAAGGTGTTGCATCTCCAATACAGGGACATCAATCAAAAAAATTTAGGACTGGACTCGTTGGTAGCCTTAAATCAAACTAACGTTTATCAACTAGTCAACGGACACGATGTACTGTTAGGAGAAAGAACAGCGATGAAATGGAAAGCATTCATTGCCGAATTTATTGGTACCTTTGCCTTAATCTTCATTGGAGTCGGCGCAATCGCGGCAAACCATATCACCGAAGGAGATGCCGGATTAACGGGTATCGCTCTCGCCCATGGATTAACCATTGCGGTAATGGTGAGCGCCACAGCCGCCGTCAGTGGTGGACATCTGAATCCCGCTGTGACATTTGGAGCATTGCTCACCGGTAAAATTGATCCCAAAAATGCTGGTGGATATGTTCTTTTCCAATGTTTAGGCGCAATTTTTGCCGCTAGTCTGATTAAACTGAGTATTCCCATTCAGGTTTTAAGTGCCGTCAGTATGGGTACACCAGCGTTGGGATCAGGAATTAGTCCCATTGCTGGAGTGGCGATGGAGTTTTTTCTGACATTTTTCTTAGTTTTCGTTATCTTCGGTACCGCCATTGATCCCCGCGCTCCCCAAGTGGGGGGCTTATTTATTGGCTTAACCGTAGCCCTAGATATCCTCGCTGGAGGTCCCATCAGTGGAGGGGCGATGAATCCAGCACGACATTTAGGACCCGCTTTATTAGGTGGAGGACTTAGTAATATCTGGGTGTATTGGGTTGGTCCTTTATTAGGAGGGGCTGTAGCTGCTTTACTGTACGAACTCACTTTGGCGAAATCTTAAAACTTGTCAACCTTAGGAGCGGGTGACCCGGGTCAATGGAATGAACTTCAGTTGTGAATTCATCTTAGCGGGTCGCCCCTAAACGAGCAAAATCTTGCAACCAATTCTCTTCAAATCCAATAGATTCAATGATTTATATCTATTAATCAGGAAGACAGTTGATGCAGTCGGCAAAAAAATGAATGAATTGCGCTGTGTTGTTATGGAGTCAAATTAATGAAATTTTTACGGGTGATTGTCGCAGGTCCGGTTAGTTCGGGGAAATCTACATTCGTGAAAACCGCTAGTGACACTGGCGTTATTGAAACCGAACGTTTTGCCACTGATGCCACATCTTTGTTGAAGCCACAAACGACTGTTGCCTTTGACTTTAGTCGCCTGATCCTCAGTCCGGAAATGGAACTGCATATCTACGGGACTCCTGGTCAATCCCGCTTTGACTTTATGTGGGAGTTGTTAATTCAAAGAGCTGATGCTTACATTCTGTTAGTAGCAGCCCATCGTGCGGATGATTTTTCCTCAGCTCGTGAAATTCTTGCCTATATGCGCCAGCGTGTCAAACTGCCGATGCTCATTGGTCTTACTCATACCGATTGCCCAAACGCCAAGTCTGTAGAAGACGTGACCAGAGAAATGGGTTGTCTCAATGACGAAACCTGCCCAAGCATCGTGACAGTTAATCCGATGGATAATACCTCGGTGATTAATATCCTCATGATGATAAAATCTCATATCCTCAAAGAGGTTGACATTAGCTAATTTTATGTTGTAACAGATAAAAATAAAGCTATTTTGAGTAGATTTTACACTTATAGCTGGCGTTTTATGAAAGTTTGAGTCAGGATAGATTTAAGGGCTTTTTATATCTTTGTCAGAGTAAAATACGGTTGTATTAAAACAGACAATTTTCAGTCTGTGTTCTCGTAAAATTAAATCTATAAGCTGCTTATATTAGGGGTAACTAAGCCAGAGTGGTAATGATGTTTAGCGATAAACCATTGGAGCAATTCATGAGTGGAAATAAATCAAGGTATGAACTACACTTTCATGGTCTAGTGCAAGATGCAGTGACAGTTGAACCCAGTCACGCCAAGCAGATTTATCAAGAAAGTTCGATTCAGCCTACTTCGATCTATCAGTTACCCCTGCAACTGGCTGATTTTACGGGTCGCCAGAAGGAACTCGAATGTATCACCAGTGTGCTAAGACGGGCAACATCCGGTCAAGAATTCCAGACACCGACCGCAATCGTCACGGGTGTTGCGGGTGTGGGCAAATCTGCTTTAGCGGTGCAAGTTGCCTATGAGTTACAATCTGAGTTTCCCGATGCTCAACTGTATGTCAACCTGCGTGGCAGTGAAGGGCAACCTCTCGACCCCTTAGACGTACTCGCGGGGTTTCTGCGGATTTGGGGTGTGGAGGATCGGTCAATGCCTCAAAGTTTGAGTGAACGTTCTCAACTGTATCGTTCGGTGATTGCCGGGAAACGAGTATTAATTATCCTGGACAACGCCCGCGATGAGTTTCAGATTCGTCCTTTGTTACCCCAATGTTCCACTTGTGCGGTGTTAATGACGACTCGTCGCCAGATTAAGGGGTTGGAGGAAGCAACGATTGTTAAGTTATCGGTGATGAGCGAACCCGAGGCGCGATCGCTGTTGGAAAATCTCATTGGTGCAGATGCGATCGCGGCTGAACCAGACGCTACTCAACAGATTATGGCTCAGTGCAATTCTCTGCCGTTGGCGCTAAACATTACAGGCGGGTTTCTGCGTCAATTCCCCGACTGTAAACTGGCGGATTATGCCAGCACGCTGAAGCATGAAAAACAGCGACTGGCAAAAATGCAGCTGAGTGATTTGTCGGTGCGCCCCAGCCTGGTGCTGAGTTATCAGTCACTGGATGAACCCTCGGCGCGTTTGTTCCGCTTACTGGGACTTTTAGTCGGTGTCAATTTTACGGCTGATGTTGCATCCAGGTTTTTAGAGGTTGAGCCGACAATTGCCCAGCAATCCTTTGATACTTTAGTGGCATGGCAGCTTGTCACACCAGTGACACCAGGACGCTACCGTTTCCATGATGTGGTACGCCTGTTTGTCCGGGGACAGCTAGCACAAGAAGAAGCTGCTGATGTCCGACAAGCGGCTCGATTGCGGCTGAGTTGCTGGTATTTGGAAAAGGCTCTAATTGTGGATTTAGCAATTAATCCAGAAACTCGTAGTCAGTTTGTCCAATCCTTTATTAAGGATAAGGATAAGGATAAAGATAAAGATGAATGGTCTACCGAGCGTCATTCGCTGTTGATGGCTCTATACTGGTTTGAAATTGAGCGACCAAATATACTGGCGTCGGTGGAGTGGGCGCATCAAGCGGAGATATGGGATGTGGTGGTGTCCCTCGCTCAGAATTTGGTCAACTTCTTTAATACCTATGGGTATTGGAAAGACTGGGAACGCACTCATGGGTTGGCTTTGGCAGCCAGCCGAGAATTAGGCGATCGGGCGAAAGAGGCGCAGACGCTGATTAACTTAGGGAATGTGTATTCCTTAGCGGGTCAATGGGAGAAAGCTCATCAATGTTATCAGCAGAGTCTGGGTATTTTTAAGGAGTTGGGCAATCGTCCCGGAATGGCGAAGACGTTGAATAATCTGGGGAATGTGTACTTTCAGCAACAGCAAAATCAAAACGCGATCGATTGCTATCAGCAGAGTCTGTCCATTTTCAAGGAATTAGGCGATCGCAACCGAGAAGGTCAGACATTAGCCAATATGGGCATTTACTATGCTCAAGATAATCAGCCAATACCAGCTATTCAATTATGGCAAGATTCGCTGACTAAGCTTCAACCAAACTTACCCAAGTTTCAACGAGTCGCTGAATGGTTAAAGTCGATTCAAGGACAAAGCGTTG
>CAKZMA010001430.1 GCA_937127375.1 uncultured Coleofasciculus sp.
ACCAAAGTCCCTAAACCCGCCCCTACAAACCATGTTTCCTCGAAAGCTGTGAAGGGTTAACCCTCAACACTCTTATAATTCCGCCCGAATAGTAAACGCATAATCTCCTCCTGGTTCCAACTGGTAATCGCAACGCTCTAAAAATCGACCCAGTGGTTCTTGAATTAAAGCACGTCCCAAAGCAGGTCTGACGACTAACTGACCTTGACGGAAACGCCATTGAAACTGCCACTCATAAGCAGCCGCTTGAACATCTCCTTCAATTTTGCCCTGTTGCCAAGAGTGCTGGGTAATCCGAACGTAGGCAGTGGTTTCCGGTAAATTCTTAGAACTCACAGCTAAACCTATTCAGCTTAAACATTATTCTGGATGCAGCTTAGGGCGCACAAGTCCAGATTCGAGCATTTTATACTAAACTACCGGAAAATCCGTGATTGTCAACTCTGGAACTGAAACCGTTTGATCTTAAACATCGACAACTGCACGTTTTTCGTCAACCGACTCCAGACGGTTATCAAAGTGAAGTAATTCTGGCAGAAGATGCGAGTGTTTCGCCGTTGCAATTTCCCAGTTATACGATTACAGTTTCTGAGCTATTACCGCCAGTGATTGAATCGTAAGTAGATCCAGAAATTGTAGGGGCGCATGGCGTGCGCCGGATTCAATCAGCCACATTGAATTCCTAAACCCGCCCCGACAATGATATTGGTATCCCCCTAAACCTAATCTAGGTTGCACCACAAGACGATCCGCGATCGCTATAGCGGATTCATCCCCATTGCCAAATTCGGTACACTGAAAAAAATAAATAGTATAGGAGGGGATGATGACTGAGAATAATCGCTCCCAATGGGATGTTGGTCGATTTGTCAACACATTAACCTATTTTGAGGTTATCCCTTTTATTAGCTGCTTAAAACGCTTATTTTCAGGTAACACTAAACGTCAACAACCAAGTCAAAGGGGAGGAAAACGATTGGGTAAGATACTGGTAGCGGGTGCAACGGGTGGCGTCGGGAAGCGAGTCGTGCGGCGTCTGATGGAACGGGATTATCCGGTACGCGCTTTAGTCAGAGATAGTCAGCGTGGGCGGGAAATGCTGGGAGATGAAGTAGAACTATTTGAAGCTGATATCACTATCCCCGAAACCTTAACCCCTGCGATGATGGACGGTATCTCCGCCGTTATTTGTTGCACAGGTGTTCGGGTGCAACCTGTGGAAGGAGATACACCAAACCGAGAAAAATATTATCAAGGCATCAAATTCTATATGCCAGAAGTTGTCGATAGTCCTGAAATTGTAGACTATCAAGGGATTAAGAATTTAGTTCAAGTTGCCGCTAATCATCTCCAAGCAGGAAAACAATTAATTTTTGATTTCAAACATCCCTCAGATGACGTGAAAGAAACCTGGGGGGCTGTAGATGATGTCGTGATGGGTGGTGTGAGTGAAAGCTCAATTCGGCTGATTGATCATGCGGCATTATTCAGTGGAACTGTATCTACCAAAAATTCGGGTGGTTTTGTT
Organism: uncultured Coleofasciculus sp.; assembly: GCA_937127375.1. Lineage (GTDB taxonomy): Bacteria > Cyanobacteriota > Cyanobacteriia > Cyanobacteriales > Coleofasciculaceae > Coleofasciculus. Next base: position 1,529 of record CAKZMA010001430.1, read on the forward strand.
TCCGTTCGTACCCGTAATTTCGAGCCATCCTTAAATTTAGCGGGATATGAGGGGATGGAACTGCGTGTTAAAGGCGATGGACAACGTTATAAGTTTATTCTACGAACAGAATCAAGGTGGGATGGCATTTCCTATTGCTATTCGTTTGATACTGAAAAAGATACCTGGATTGATGTTCGGGTTCCCTTTGAGGCGCTAATTCCTGTCTTTCGTGCCAAAACTATCCAGGATGCAGAACCTTTTGATCCGAGTCATATTTACGCCGTGCAATTGATGCTGAGTAAGTTTGAGTATGACGGCGCACTGAATCCCCACTTTGAACCCGGAACATTCTCCTTACAAGTGGAAACAATCAAGGCATACAACGGTTCAACCTTACCCCAATTTATTATGATTAGTTCTGCTGGCGTCACCCGTCCAGGGCGTCCCGGAATTAACTTAGAAGAAGAACCGCCAGCCGTGCGAATGAATGACCAATTAGGCGGAATTCTCACCTGGAAGCTGCGGGGAGAGGATGCTGTCCGGGAAAGTGGTATTCCCTATACGATTATCCGTCCCTGTGCTTTAACCGAAGAACCAGGCGGTAAAGGTTTAGCCTTTGAGCAAGGGGATAATATTCGAGGCAAAGTCAGTCGAGAGGATATTGCTGAACTTTGCCTTCAGGCGCTAGAACAACCCCAAGCTTCTAATGTCACCTTTGAAGTGAAAGAAGCCGAAACAGGTTCTCCCAATTGGCGTCATTTGTTTTCGTCCCTAAATTCGGATAACACAGACTTTTCTGAGTCAACTTGACGGATGACCCGTTTTATAGTTTGTTAGAAAGAAACTGGAATGAAGTTTTGGAACTTGCTTTAAAATTGGCAGAAATGAATAAGCAAAACGCAAAGACAATGAACGAAGCTGAAGTCGAAAGACTTTGGCAAGCCTTCAGAGTTTTCGATGAAGATGGCAGTGGCGAAATTTCTGCCGACGAGTTAGGTGCCGTCATGCGATCGCTGGGTCAAAATCCCACAGATGCCCAATTACACGACATGATGCAAGATGTGGACGTAGACGGTTCCGGTGCCATCAACTTTGAAGAGTTCAAAGCCCTGATGGTGTCTCAACAAGGCGATCGCGAAAGTCGGCTGAGACTTGCCTTTAGCGTTTTCGATGAGGATGGTTCGGGGCATATTTGCGCCAACGAACTGAAAAACGTGATGAGTCGGTTCGGGCTGACGGACGCAGAATTACAAGAGATGATCAAAGAAGTTGATCGCGATGGTGACGCTTTCATCGACTTTGAAGAGTTTTGTCAGCTTGTTCCTGAAGAAAACGAAGCCTCGACAGGCTATCATGATTCCCACGTTGAACTAACCGAAACCGAAGGCGATCGCGACGATGAAGATTTCATTGACTTTGAAGAATTCTGCCCAGTTATTCCCGAAGATAATCAAGGGTTAGGTGGTGATCAAAAGTCCTCCATTACTGCAACCCAATCCCTACAGGCACAATCGGAGGAAGCAGATACCCCCCTCAACACCCAAGACTTAGCAGCGGAGGTGACAAAGCTTGAGGAAATCCTCACCCAACAAGTCAAGGATGACTGTACCCGAAAGCGGGGCACTTCTCGCCTACAAATGCAAATTGGTTTGTTTCGATTGATTCAGGGTGCTGCTTATCGCTGCTTCCGCGAAAGTTTTTCGGCTAACCATGAAACCCATTTACGGGTGAAGAATTTACCTTACCGCCTTTCTGATTTCACCCAGTTTGTGCGCGTTGCGATCACCTTCTACAAAGGCTTGGGTATTGTGGAAGAGGCTTGCTATCCAGTACTGGATCAGGTGATTCATTCCATCGAAGCCGAATACGCCCGCCTGCAAGATCGGATCAAAAACTGGCAGACTATTGAAAAAACCGCAGAAATGCTAGCCGAGGCGCAGCGGATGCAGGAAACCCGCAGTAAATCTGCCACCGTTCGCGAGAAATTCGCCGCTGGGGTGGAATTCGCCATCACGATGAAGAAAAAGCACCTTCACTTGGGAGATTTGATTGAAGGAGTGCTGGCAATCAATGAACTGAATCGGTTGCGCCAACTGGAATTGAATGGGGAACTAACGCCCCCGTCACCTACACCAAATGGGGAAGAGCCCAAGGCTTATTTGAAGCAATGGAACCGAGTGATTCTGGAAGATGATCGGGAAGAAATCGACGGCGCGATGATGCCCGTGGCGTACTGGTACGAGGATTTCATGCCAAAATTGCTGGCAGCATTTAGCGTTTGTACGGCGGAGGATATTGAAAGAAATACCAATCCCGACGAAGCCGCCTTGGATCAGTTGTACGCAGAGACGAAAGCTGTTGGGGAGTTTGATCGCTATGGTAGCGACGTTTGCGAAGAATTTCCTAACTGCACGCCTAAGCAAAAACTGGCAATTTTGCAGGCTTGGCGGCTGAGTCACCACTACCTCAACGGTGTGCAGAAGCGTCGGGAACGTCTGGAGTTTGGTCGCGAATGTGGTGCCCTCTCCCAGTACGTGGCATTTATCGATGTCTGGCTTAACCGCAGCTACGTGCGAGATGCCCAAATGCGAGTCAGCTTCCCCTACTACATTGGACCAGGGGTTTGGCGTTTCTTCCATACGTCTGCTGAAATTGTCTGTGCCAAATCTCCAGACGTTCAGCCAAAGCTAATCGGGCTTTTCAAGGAGTTCATCCAACTATTCGCCACGATGTACCCTTGCCCCTACTGTCGCCATCACTTGAATGCCTATGTGGTACAGAACAAGGAAGTCGATATGTACCCGATGGAGTACTTATTGTTAGGACAAAAACTCCATGCCACCCAGTTTAGTATGTCCTTCGACAACAAGCTGGCTACAGTAACCGATGGACTCTCCATGCGCCTGTTTTTCTGGAAGTTGCACAACACCGTGAATTCTTCCATCGCCCGTTCGGAAGAGTGGTATCAACGGGATGACCAAGCCTTCTACACCAGCCGTTATTGGCCCAGTCTGGATGCCGAGTTGATCCGCGCCCGCGCCCTGCGTCACATCAGCATTACCACCGATCGCATCTACCATATCTACAGTATGCTCAAACCCACCGCCCGCTTATCGGGGCTTCATTTGGGACTGCAAAAGTTTTTGGACAGAGGCGACGAACAGGGTATCCAAGAGTTGTGTAAGCTGGCTGACACCTACATCAAGGAGTTAGAAAAGGCGGTTTTAGAAGGAAACTTCCTGCAAGATGCCTACAGTTTTGACCCAACTCTAGAAGATAACGCCCCTTACTTTACTCCCGAAGAAGAGGAATTTGCTCGCAGCGGCGTTTTTGTTGAGGTTCACTAGTAGAGACGTGACCGTGGAACGTCTGGAATAGTACATTTATCCTAATTCGGTAAGGTGGGCAAAATTTTGTCCATCTCACCCCTACCGCCGATTGAGATCTGAACTGAAAACCGCGATCGCACTTACTCCATATCATCAGGTTCAACCCCCAACTCCCGCAATCGTGCTGCTAATCGTTCTGCCCTTTCCCGTTCTGCTATTGCCTGTTCTTCCGGCGTTAAAATCAACTCCCCCTCAAAAGTCATCCACCGTAACCACAAACGGTTAATTCCTCGAAAACTTCCCTGCCATAGTCCTAAACTTAACC
>CAKZMA010001431.1 GCA_937127375.1 uncultured Coleofasciculus sp.
GATCCAAAAGATCAGGACTATGTGTTGTAATAATGATTTGAGTTTTCTGGGACGCTTGCTTAATCCACTCTGCTAAAATTTGCATCCAGGATACGTGTAATCCTAATTCAGGTTCATCAATGACTAGCAACGAAGGAAGCATGGGAGAATGTAAAAGGATTGCCCAACATAGCATTCTCACGGTTCCATCTGACATTTCATTCAGGTAAAATGGTTCGTCTATGCCATCGAAGTACCATTCGACAGTGAGAGATAAGCGACCAGAATGTATAGATCTCAGACGACGACTTTTTGGCAAGATTGATTTCATTGCCACATTAATACTATCCTCAAAATCAATATTTTTTTGACTTAAGTTATGCAAAACTAACGGCAAATTATTACCTGATGAAGATAAGTAAATGTCACTGCCACCTATTTTAGGTTCTGCCATTCTTATTTGATTTAAATCCATATTATTGGCGTTGTAAAATTGCCACATTGAAATCAATTCAACCAATTCTCTTCTGATTCTATAGACGGGAGTTTTTTCCGGAGCATGTTGGCTATATTCAAGCACTTTTGGCAAAGAAGCAAGTCCTAAATCCTTAGCTGAAATATTTTCTAATCTTTCAAAATGTGTTTTAGATTGAGCGGGTTCATCATAAACAGATACAACCCCTTTGCCGACTTCTTGGTCATGAAATTTATAATAATAAAACGGTGAACTTGATGCTGATTCCTGTAAATCAGCTCCACCGTATAAATATTCTTCGGAAATACTGACTCTGGGGTTATTTCGATCAATATAAAGCTTTAAATCAAGGATTCCATTTTGTCTATGTGTAGTACTGGTCTGTGAAAGATTGGAAAAACAATAGGCAAGGCTGACTTTAGCCGGACTATCCAGGTTCCCAGCTAAAATTTTATTCCCACCCATTTGGGCAACGGCATTTTCAAAACTACTAACCCCTCGACTTTCATCAGGAATAGTTGTTAGGCAATTTTTTAAGAACTCTAAGCAACTAATAAAATTACTTTTTCCTGAACCATTTGAACCGATAAAGACGTTAAGATTATTGAGATAGTTCGACGGATATAATTGTATATTTTTATAATTTTTTGCTGCCAGGAACTGAATAATTGGTTGATTCATTTTATTTGTAGCAAATCTGTATTTTCCCAAATATAGCAATCGCCATAGCGGTTAGGACGCATCTTATGGTAGAGACGTAGCATGCTACGTCTCTACAGTCGGGGGAAGAAATATCCAATTCATTCCACTAAGTTTAAAGAGGTGACCTCAAGGATGGTTCCTTCTAGTTTGGTGCTATCTAGTTTGACATTTGTCAAGTCCGTCCCCGCTAAATTGGCATCGCTTAAATCCGCATCTTTGAGAATCGCCGCCGTTAGCTTGGCATAGGCTAAATTAGACCGACCTAAATTGGCTCCATTCAGTTTAGCTTCTGTGAGGTTGGCTTCAATGAGGTTCGCCCCACTCAAGTTAACCCCACTCAGATTAGCATTGGTGAGGTTGACTCCAATCATATTGGTGATACTGAGATTAGCGCCGGTGAGATCGGCGTTACTCAAATTCGCTTTGATCAGGTTAGCGCCGCTCAGGTAAGCAATCATCAGGCTGCTATGACTCATATCCGCACAACTTAGTTCAGCCCCACTTAAGTTAGCGCCACTGAGATTGGCATACCGCAGGTTGGCAACGCCAAGCTTGCTGCCAATCAAATTCGCATCCTTGAGGTTAGCATCTCTAAGATCCGCATTACTGAGCGTGGCAATAATCAGATCAGCTTTACTGAGATCTGCTCCAATTAGTTTGGCATCTCGTAAGTTAGCATCACTGAGGTCAGCATTACGTAGGTTAGCCCCCATGAGGTCAGCCCCTCGTAAGTCAGTATCGCGCAAGTCAGCATTACGCAAGTCGGCATCACGCAGGTCAGCATTCTGAAAACTTCGCTCTCCTGCTGCATAACGTGACCGAAATTCGTTTGCATCCATAGGTGTAGGTAGGTTTTGTTTGTTGGGAATTCAGCTTGAACTAGCTTTTCCCAATGCTAAGTTTTAGCACGAACCAGAGGATACCGAAATCCTAACTCACGGAACTGGTTTGGGAATCTCCAGTCAAACTGATCAAGGTTCCTTCTAGCTTAGCTTGATCTAGATTGGCATCGGTCAAATCCGCGCTAGCTAAGTTGGCGTCGCGCAGATCGGCATGACACAATAATGCTCCATTTAGCTTGGCATGAGCTAGGTTGGCTCGATACAATTTGGCTTCACTTAAATTGGCACCACTGAGATTGGCTTCAATCAAGTTAGCCCCATTGAGATCAGCACTAATTAGGTTAGCACCACTGAGATCCGCTCCGATGAGATTCGTAATACTTAGATTAGCACCGCTTAAGTTAGCGTCGCTCAAGTTAACTTTAATTAAACTCGCATCACTCAGATAAGCGCGACTCAGGCTGGCGCTCTTGAGGTTAGCACCACTGAGTTCTGCACTGATTAAGTTGGCACCGATCAGATTTGCCTCACTCAGGTTAGCAACACCCATCTTGGCGCCAATCAGGTTCGCCTCACTCAAGTTAGCTCCTTTCAAATCCGCATCACTGAGGGTGGTAAAAATGAGATCTGCACCTGTTAGATTGGCACCTTGCAAGTTAGCTTCGCTTAGATTAGCACCACTCAAGTCAGAATAACTTAGGTCAGCTTGGTTTAGGTCAGCACCAATCAGATTGACACTGCGAAAATTTCTTTCTCCTGCGGCATAACGCGACCGAATTTCTGTAGCATCCATAGGTTTTATGTTGTAAATTTAGGCTTAACAAATTTTTACGGCAAAACCAGTTGTCTAATCCTGTTTGGTCACTTCACATCCAAAAAACATAAGACCAATGACCAATGAGCAATGACCCATCAAATAAAAACCCGATGTTCTAGGGATGGCATCTGGCGGCGAACTTGTTCAAGGCGAGTCGGATTAATTTCTGCGATCGCGACACCCGGTTGATCGCCAGCATCGGCTAAGATCACCCCCCAAGGGTCAACAATCATGGCGTGACCGTGGGTTTTACGCATGGCGTAATGACGCCCTGTTTGGGCGGGTGCAATCACGTAACAGGTGTTTTCAATGGCTCGTGCTTGGAGTAGGACTTGCCAATGATCTTTTCCCGTATACGCGGTAAAGGCAGCCGGAACAAACAAAATGTCAGCCCCTTTATAGGCTAAATGACGGTAAAGTTCTGGGAAGCGAACATCATAGCACACCGATAGTCCTAAGTTACCCAATGTTTCGGAGCGGCAAACGGGTGGTAGTTGATCCCCTGGCATAACCGTACTCGACTCTTGATAGGTGTTGCCATCGGGGACATTCACATCGAATAAGTGAACTTTTTGATAACGCACCAGTTCGACGCCATTGGGATCGATGAGCAAGGCGGTGTTGTAAACTTTTGTATTGTCTACAGGCACAGGAAATCCTCCCCCAAGCAGCGTGATCTGAAAGCGCTGTGCCATGGTTTTGAGGAATTTTTCACTCTGAAGGGCGATCGCGTCAGCTTGTGCCACTTTATCTTCTTCTTTACCGAGGAACGAGAAGTTTTCCGGTAAAGTAATCAGCTCAGCGCCTTGGCGCACCGCCAGTTCAATCAATGTTTCTGCCTCAACCAGATTCTTCTCTAGGTCAGGCAAGCTTGTCATTTGCACAGCAGCGGCAAGATAAGACTTCATCGGTAGCAAGAGTAGAAATGATTTTATAGTTTAAGTTTTTGCCATTAACTATACCAGGCAACGCCGTTAGCAGCCATATCAATCCTGGATGCACTGACGCGATCGCGTCTGGGAGAGTGGGTATTGGGTCGGGTTCGGTGCATCTCCTACCTTTTTGTCACAGCTAATTTAGATTAATTCTTT
>CAKZMA010001432.1 GCA_937127375.1 uncultured Coleofasciculus sp.
ATTTGCACCATTTAAGCTTGACAAATTTTAGGATTTCAGCAGGAAGAAGACTGATGCTCATTTATATTTACAAAAAATAAACAAAAAATATTAACTAATTTAAATAATTGTGAATTCGTAAAATACAACACGATTTTTCTGATACAAATAGACCTAGGAAATATTTCTTATGGCAAACGCAAGTTCACGCTTATAGAGTGTAGAAGGTACTGATATGAACGAAAATACTTACGAATTGGAATCCGAACTTAAAACGTTGAACCACGTCTATCAAACATTATCTGAAGTCAATCCTCACATGAATGATGGGAGTTATGGACTAGAATCTCTGGGATTAAGGAACCTGGGTCATCTGTATCACAATCTCCCGGTTCCCCAGCTTATTGAAGAAGCCCTAAAACGGCATGAAGGCGTTCTCGCTGCCAATGGCGCTCTTTGTGTAGAAACAGGCAAATACACCGGACGTTCTCCTGCGGATAAATTCATCGTTGATGAGCCAGGGCTGCATGAGGAAGTGAACTGGAATAAAGTCAATGTTCCCATATCACAGGAAAAATTTGACTTACTCTATAAACAGATGTTGGCTTATTTGCAAGGCAGAGATCTGTTTATCTTTGATGGGTATGTCGGCGTTGATCCGCAATACCGCCTGGGTGTACGAGTTGTTAATGAACTCGCCTCGCAAAATTTGTTTGCCCATCAAATGTTCCTCCGCCCCACTCCAGAAGAACTGAATACCCATAACCACGAATTAACCATCATTGCGATTCCTGGTTTACAGGGAGATCCAGAGATTAATGGTATCCATAGTGAAGCCTTTATTGTCGTCAGCTTTGCCAAACGGCTGGTTTTGATTGGTGGTTCGCGCTATGCCGGTGAAATCAAAAAATCGGCATTCTCATTCATGAATTATCTGATGACGAAGCGCGATGTTCTGCCCATGCATTGTTCCGCCAACATGGACAAAAAAGGGAACACCGCGTTATTCTTTGGACTTTCGGGTACGGGAAAAACCACCTTATCAGCTGATCCCACACGGCATCTAATTGGGGATGACGAACATGGCTGGTCAGAACGGGGTATCTTCAACTTTGAGGGAGGCTGCTACGCCAAAACCATTCGGCTGTCGCGGACGAATGAACCCCAGATTTGGTCAGCGATTCGCTTTGGGTCAATGATGGAAAACGTGATGCTTGACCCAGCCACCCGTGATCCCAACTATGATGATGGTCACCTCACAGAAAATACACGAGTCGCTTATCCGGTCGATTATATTCCCAATTGTGTAATTCCGGGTATCGGTGGTCATCCCGGAACTGTCATTTTTCTCACCGCAGATGCTTTTGGAGTATTACCCCCGATTACAAAGCTGACCAATAATCAGGCAATTTTCCACTTCATGTCGGGTTACACCAGCAAACTAGCGGGTACAGAACGGGGAATTACTGAACCCCAAGCTACATTTTCCGCTTGTTTCGGTCAACCATTCCTTCCCCTGTCGCCAACTGTCTACGGCGAGATGTTATTTGAACGACTGGTGAAATATGATGCCAATGTCTATTTAGTGAATACTGGGTGGACAGGTGGACCTTACGGCGTTGGTACACGTATCCGGATTCAAGACAGTCGCGCCATGGTTGCGGCGGCGTTGAGTGGAGAGTTGGAAAAGGTGCAATACTATCACCATCCAATCTTCAAAATCTTAGTGCCAAAATCAGTTCCCGGTGTTGACAGCAATATTCTTGATCCGCAAAATACCTGGAGTGAGCCCCAAGCCTACGAGACACAAGCGAAGGATTTGGCGAAACGATTTGTGGAAAACTTTAAGAAGTTTCCCAATGCGCCGCGTGAAGTGAAGGAAGCTGCACCCGTTTTTGAGTAACTGTTCCCAGTTTTTGCCGCAACACCCTTTACTTTAGGGTTGTTGTGGACAAGAATATGAACGTTTAGAGACGTAGCATGCTACGTCTCTACATTTCCAGTTAGGTCTGTAGGGGCGGGTTTGACCGATAACGTTTTGGAAAAAAACCGATAACTCTACTGAACCCGCCCCTATAGGGGAAGGATGTAGAGATGCAATAGCTTTGCAGAGTTGAGGAAACCCAAGCGTGAGAGATCGCTGGGCACATAGAAGGACTAGACTACACTAGACTATCATAAAAAATTGACTTGGGAAGTCTTTCTTGCCCAGAATAGAAAAGTCTACCAGAATAGTGAAACTCGCCCCTACTGCCCTTAAAAACTCTTTCATCCCTCATCTGTTCGTGTACCCTCGAGCAAAGCTTCAAAGGACTCATTTCTCCGTAGATTATCAAAATCTGAGTCAGTGTGGGCTAAGGTGAGATATTCACTCGGATTCAGGCGAATCGCTGCTTGTAAACTCGCGATCGCACCCTCCTGATTTCCTAGTAAGGCATAGCAACAGGCTTGGTTGTACCAGGCGTATTCATCGTCTGGATCAGAGGCTAATACTTGGTCATAACTCGCCACAGCTTCGGGATATCGAGCCAGTTTCCGCAGCAGTTCCCCTCGCTGATACCAACTCCAGGGATCAGTGGGTTTGATCTCCAACCCCCGATCATAGCTAGCCAAAGCCTCTTCTAAGCGTCCCCAACGTCGCAGGGAATCTCCCCGTCGATACCACGCCCAATAGTCATCGGGTCGGGTTTCTAAGGCTTTTTCATAACTGGCAATTGCTTCTCCATACCGCGCCAAATGCCGCAGGGCGTCACCTAAGCGATACCAACTCCAGTAATCCGTTGGTCGCAGCTTCAGGGCTTCCTCAAAAGAGGTAATCGCTTCCTTGTACCAATCCAAATCTTCTAGGGCGACCCGTCCTCGATTGTACCAAGCCCAATAGTCATCAGGTCGAGTATCCAGAGCCTGATCGTAACTCGCGATCGCGTCTTCGTAACGTTGTAATTCCCGCAGTACCGTGGCGCGTTGACACCAACTCCAGTAATCGGTGGGCTTTTCGGTTAAAGCTTGGTCATAACTGCTTAAGGCTTCCGAGTACTGTCCCAAGGCATCTAACACATCGGCTCGCCAGTACAGCGCCCAAAAATCATGGGGCTTGTAGTCTAAAGCCCGATTATAGCTGGTCAGTGCCTCTTCATAGCGTCCTTCATCGCGCAATCCATGCCCTTGATTTAACCAATCTCTATAGCTATCAGGTCTGCACTCTAGCACTCTGTAGATAGTATGGGCAGGTGTCTGCCTCATCGATAATGTCGTACTCATAGTTTAATCTTGAAATTATGTAACGGATAGTGAAGTGGTGACTAATAATCAATGATCAATGACATCAGACGAATGACCACTGACATAAGACAAATAATTCATGTTACCCACACCACTGCTAATTTATCGACAAAATGGGGAACAGATCATCCCCAAGCGGTTGCCGATTAACCCACGAACCTGTGATATCGCCACGGATTTAATCACCTGTTTTCGGGAGGCGGTGGGTCATACCCAAGGTGAACTCAAGAGCCAGCTTTCTGAATTAGAAGGGGATAGTCCTGATTATCGCCTTAAACGGGGACTAGCACATCTGCTCAAAAATAATTTCAGTACCTTTGAAATCGTTAGTCCCCTGGAACCGAAAGAACTGCGACAACGAGTCTTTACCCTATCTGCTCAATCTCTCCCCTGTCGCGCCGCTACAGAAGCTACGCTAGAAACCCTCAGTAGTACGCTTACTCAAGAATTACACCAAGAGGTGCTACCTTCGCAAATTCGCACGGGGCTTTATGCGGATTTGCCAGAAAATCGGATTCTCACCCAGTTTGATGATCCCGCGCCGGAAGCCTTGCTGCACCGTTACAACTTATCTCAAGTCCAGGGAATTTTCTACAAAGCCTCTGAGATGATTCTCAATGCTCATCGGAATGTACCGGGGGAGTATAAGTTACTGTTTCGTTATTTAAAGTTATTTGGCTTAATGACCTATATCGAAGGCGATGCCGATCACGGGTTTACGATTACTATAGATGGACCTGCCAGTTTATTTAAAACCAGTACCCGCTATGGACTCGCGATCGCGAAACTCATTCCGGCTCTACTCCATGTTACTCGTTGGAGTCTCAAAGCCACGTTACAAATGCGTGATCCCTACACGGGAACCTGGAAAACTGGGCGGTTTAGTCTCAACGATAAATGTGGGTTGGTCACTCATTATCCTCCGGGTAAGCCTTACGATAGTATGATTGAGGCATCCTTTGCCAACCGTTGGGAGTCGCTGAAAACGGAGTGGATACTGGAGCGAGAAGTGGATCTGATTCCGATTCCGGGGAGTGTGATGATTCCGGATTTTCGGTTGGTGCATCCCGACGGGCGAGATATGTTGTTAGAAATTGTTGGCTTCTGGCGTCCCGACTATCTGCAAAAGAAATTTTCTCAAGTCCGGCGGGCGGCTTGTGATAATTTGATTTTGGCAATTTCTGAGCGACTCAATTTAGATAAAGCCGGGGTGAAGCTTGAACGTGTGCCAGCCCAAATTATCTGGTTTAAAGATAAGTTATCACCCAAGGCGGTACTAGAGATATTAGATCAATGAACGGTGATCACCGTAGGGGCGCACCGACGTGCGCCCCAACCGACGTGCGCCCCAGTATGGTTCCAGGGTACGGTGTTATGTTTCCCGGTTGCAGTGTCATAGTTCCAGGGTATAGCAACCGCCAAGGCGGTTAGACAGATCATTGCATTGATGTAGAGACGCGCCATGGCGCGTCTCTACCCATGGAAATCGGGAATATCCCTATATCTGGAAAAGGATGATTATAATAAGTTGAAAGCGAGGAAAACTTCAAACCCAAGTTAGCTGCTTGGGGACAGCAAGAAGGAACAATTAAGAACAACGGGTGCATGGATACCTACTAAATGTTTATAGTCTGATACATTCACGGCGTTAATGCAGACAAGTTCAGGATCATCAGTAGTGCCATACCGATTTGATGCGGATGCTGATAGCCTCAATTATCCAGTTCTATCACTACAGAACAGATAGGTTGATTGTTTACTAATAAGTAAGTTTATGGCTCTGATGAACGTAAATATGATGAGTATGCGGTTGTGTTTGGTTAGTGGGTTAGTGGTTAAGCTGGGCGTTGGCATCTTTTTCAACCCAGTGTCGGCTCAGATTATCCCGGATGCTACGTTGGGGAGTGAAGGGTCTCGCTTTATCGAAGGTGTAGAGATTGATCGGATTGAGGGTGGAGCAGCGCGAGGGGTCAATTTGTTCCACAGCTTTACTGAGTTTAATGTATTAGACGGACAACAGGTTTATTTTGCCAATCCTGGCGGGATTGAGACTATCCTGAGTCGGGTGACAGGGGGGAATGGTTCGGATATTTTCGGAACGTTGGGGGTATTGGGAAATGCGAATTTATTTTTAGTGAATCCCAATGGGATTGTGTTTGGACCCAATGCGCGGCTGGATGTGGCGGGTTCCTTTGTGGCTTCGACGGGAAATGGGTTTAATTTCTCGGATGGGAGTAGTTTTAGTGCGACGAATCCAGAAGCGCCACCGTTGTTGACGATTAATGTTACTCCGGGGTTGCAGTATGGAGCGAGTCAGCCTCAAGCCGAAATTGTTAATCAGGGGAATTTAGGGGTAGGGCAAGATCTTACTGTAGTCGGGAATCGTCTCACGTTGTCGGGTCAGCTAGAAGCGGGGAGAGATTTAACCCTGTTGGCAACGGATAGGGTAGAGATTCGAGATAGTGTGAGTAATGCGTTCATTGCTAAGGCGGGTGGTGAATTGATTGTGCAGGGGAATGAGACAGTTGATATTTTTGCCTTGAATCACCCTGATAGTGGCTTGTTTTCCGGTGGGGATATGGTGTTGCGGAGTGCGAATACTGTGGGAGGTGATGCTCATTACTGGAGTGGGGGAAGTTTTCGGATTGAGCAGTTGGATAGTAGTCTGGGTAGTTTGTCAAGTCCTAATGATCCGGTAATTCGGGCGAGTGGAGATGTCAGTTTTGATAGTTATACAGGGGCTTCCTTACATATTTTTGCGGGTGGTAGCGTCACGGTTACGGGTGGTATCGAGATTACTGGCGCGGACGCTGAGAATGGAATTGTGGAGACGGTTACCCTCTCTGATGGGACAACAGTAGTCGAAATTGACGGTAAGGATAAATCGACGCTGGATATTCGGGCGGGAACGACTGAGGTTGGTATTCCTGGAAATCCTGACAATGTTAACGTTAATAATCCTCCAGGTATTAACGGAACTGGGACAAGCGCGGATATTAACATTGGCAATATTAAAATCAACGAGTCCGATGGTCTCGTCTTATTAACTAATCAGTACAACCCCAATACCTTACCTGGAAATATTACCGTTGATTCAATTAGTACCAGTAGTTCTTCAGGGAATAGCGGCTCAATATGGATCGACTCTCGCGGCGATATTACACTCAACAAATCCATAGATTCCTCTATATCCTCTATAGAGGAATCTATCGATAACGCCCTTGATACTGAACTTTTCCTATTCGACAGCAATGGTAACTTACTGACGGAAAATGATGATTCTTCGACGGCATTAGGTGCAGGGGGAAGCACTAGCGTTTTAGACTCTTATATTGATTACACGTTCAATCAAAATGGAGAATATATTATTGGAGTGGGACAATTTCCATCAGAGGGCACGCAGGGGGGAGAAATGCCAATATCAGGTACTCCACCAACAGACAGTTCAAGATACACTCTCCAGGTTTCTATTGAAAATCATCAAAATAATTCTTCAAGCTCAGGCAAATTGAAGGAAGAGGCAGATGATTCAAATAACTCTATCCAAGATGCACAGAAACTAGATTTATCTTTTTTAACCCAAGAGAATCCAAATGTTGAATCATCTGATACAATTCCCCATGTATCCATTGATGGTACTGGAAATGGTACATTTGACTACTACTCCTTTGAAGTGAAAACACCAGGGAGTCGAGGGATTTTCGATATTGACGACATTGACGACACCACTAGCGGTGGGAATGCTGGAAATATTACCATTAATGCAGCGGGTTCTGTCTGGCTTAAGGGGAGTAGCATTTCCGCTTCATCGTCGCGTAGAGTAGGCAACGGTGGTAATATTGCGATCGCAGCAGGTAACTCTGTTCGCTTAACAGAGGGAGCCACCTTAGAAGCTCAAACCAATGGTAACGGAAATGCTGGAAGCGTTGTAGTGCAAGCACTGAACGGGGGTTCCGTTTCTTTAGAGAACAGCCGAATTAACTGATAACGCTCAAATCAATGCCAGTACTTTCGGTCAGGGAAAAGGAGGCAGCGTAACTATAAGGGCAATAAGCGGTTCCGTTGCGCTCGCGAACAGCAGCAACATTAGCACCACTGTAGAATTAGGCGCAACTGGGTCTGGTGGCAGCATCGACATTACAGCAGAAGCGGTTTCACTGACAGGAGGTTCTCGACTCGAAGCGCAAACTCGCGGACAAGGAGAAGCTGGCGATATCCAAGTCAGCGCCTCAGAACGTGTGGAAATCTCCGGCACGAGTCAATTTGGGCTATCGAGCGGATTGTTAACCTCTACTGAAACTGCAAATAGCGGTAAGGAAGGAGAGGGGAGTCAAACTCCCCTCACCCTCTTCCAACAAGGCAAAACCTACTATCAAGCCGGACAATTTGCCGCCGCCCTAAACGCTTGGCAAAAAGCCGCTAATGCCTACCAAACACAAGGAGAACCCCTCAACCAGGCAATGACATTGAGTAACCTGGCACTCGCCTATCAGGAATTGGCACAGTGGAATCAAGCCAATCACGCCATTGCTCAAAGCTTCACCCTCCTAGACACCATCCCCCCCAATACCCCAGAACATCTCCGGGTGCAGGCACAAGCCCTCAACACCCAAGGCACCCTGCAACTCGCTCAAGGACAACCCGAAGCCGCCCTGAAAACCTGGCAGCACGCCAGCCAACTCTACCGCCAAATCAAAGACGAACCGGGCATCATTCGCAGCCAGATTAACCAAGCCCTCGCCCTGCGAGCCTTAGGGCTATACCGTCGCGCCCGCAACACCCTAGATCAACTGACACAAACCACCTTAAAAACCCAACCCGACAATTCCCTCAAAGCCGCCACTTACGCCAACTTAGGCAACCTACACCGCTCCCTCGCCCACCCCCAAGCCGCCCAGGAAGCACTCCAGAAAAGCCTAGATATCGCCCGCACCCTCAACTCCCCCGCCGACATCAGCGCCGCCTTACTGGGATTGGGGAACACCGCTCGTTCCCAAGGGCAGAATGAGCTAGCCATCGACTACTATCAACAAGCCGCTGCCAGCGCGATTTCCCCCATTGCACAATTTGAAGCATCTGTCAATCAACTCGACCTACTCCTGAAAACCAATCAAAGACAACCCACCACTACCTTAATCCCCCAACTCCAGGAACTCGTCCAGCACCTGCCCAGCACCCGCCCCGCCATCTATGCCCAAATCCACTTTGCCCAAACCCTCACCCACCATCAAACTAAACTGAACCCCACCCTATCTGCCCCAGAAATCGCCCAGATTCTCACCCACGCCCAACAACAGGCACAACGCATCAAAGACACTGTAGCCGAATCCTATGCCCTCGGCTACCTGGGACACGTCTACGAAACCGCCCAACAATGGCAGGACGCCGAACGCCTTACCCGACACGCCTTAACCCAAGCCAAAAATACCCCAGAAGTCGCCTATCAATGGCAATGGCAACTGGGACGACTTTTAAAAGCACAGAATAAACCCCAAGCCGCCACCAACGCCTACACTAGCGCCTATAAAACCCTGAAACTCCTGAGAGGAGACTTAGTTGCCGCCAACCCGGATATCAAATTTACGTTCCGAGACGAAGTTGAACCCGTCTATCGGGAACTCGTAGACTTGCTCCTATCCCCTCAAGGAAGCAGCGAACCCAGCCAAGAGAACCTGAAACAAGCCCGTGAGGTGATGGAGGCATTACAGGTGGCAGAACTGGAAAACTTCTTTCAATCCGCCTGTTTAGATTCAACCATACAAGTTGACCAAGTGGTCGATGAAAAAGACCCAACGGCTGCCATTATTTATCCGATTGTACTCAAAGACCGCATCGAAGTCATCCTCAAGTTACCGGGCGAAGCCAATCTAGTTCATTATCGCTCCACTGACGTATCCCGCCAAGACGTGGAAGCCACCGTAAAACGATTCCGCCGTAATCTGCAAGAAGCTTTCGCGTACTTCGCCCAGGAGGATGGGCAAACCCTCTACAACTGGTTAATCAAACCAGCACGCCCTTACCTGGAACGCCACGGGATCAAAACCCTAATTTTTGTCCTGGATGAACCCCTGCGAAATATTCCCATGGCAGCGCTTTACGACGGGGAAACCTATCTGGCTCAAACTTATGCCACTGCCCTAGTTTTGGGGCTAGAAGTGCGCGATTCCCATCGGCTAGAGCGAAACCAGATGGATGTGCTAGCTGTCAGTCTCACTGAACCGCCGCCAAAGGTGGGTAACTTCGCTAAGTTAGTCAATGCCAATCCCGAGTTAGACAAAATCAAAGCCGCAGGCATTCCCGTTGCTTTCATCCGCGACCAAGATTTCACCGAAACCGCATTAGAGCAACGCCTAGAACGCTCTACGTTCGACATCGTACACCTAGCCACTCACGGTCAATTTGGCGACAAACCAGAAGACACCTTTATTCTGGCGGCTGACGGGAAGATCCCCTTAGACCAATTTAGCCAACTATTTCGCCGCCAACAGTCCACCACAACCCACGGGATTGAACTCCTGCTGCTCAGTGCCTGCCGCACCGCCACAGGCAGCAATCGAGCCGTACTGGGAATTGCCGGAGCCGCGATTCAGGCAGGAACACAGAGTGCGATCGCGTCTTTATGGAGTTTGGATGATCTCTCCAGTGTTACCTTCACCGAAGCCTTCTACCAACACTTAGGACAACCGGGAGTGTCTCGCGCCGAAGCCCTACGACGAGCGCAGCAGGCGATGTTACAAGATGCCAACTACCAAGCGCCCCTCTTCTGGGCTGCCTATGTCTTAGTCGGAAGTTGGTTTTGAGCCTCAAGCTGACAATAGCTGAGAAGCTGTTACTGCTAGTTCGAGAAATCTCGGAGAGATAATCCGCTGATTTCCTGTAAAGACGGTTGTTTCATATCCTGTATCTGTCAATAACAGCACACAAACCTGAGAGTTGCGTAAGTCTACAATCCAATATTCGGGGATTTTTATCGCCTTGTACTCCGCCAATTTCTGTTCATAATCGATTTTTTTAGATCCCGGACTAACGACTTCAACCACTAAAAGGGGTGGCGTTTTCAACACAGCCGCCGATCG
>CAKZMA010001433.1 GCA_937127375.1 uncultured Coleofasciculus sp.
CTATCTTAGTACCATAGTCTTGGCGATGCTGCTCTAACTGCTGATTCAGTTCCTTGAGGGCATCGTCATCGCCAACTAGAGTGTTATCTAAGTCAGTTATGAATAAAAATGCAGTCATCACAATCTCGTGGATGATTAGAGTTTGCACCTGCATTATTTCGCATCAGTGGGGGATTAGCCAAGGGCGTTTGGATAAATAATTTTAAACGTTGTTCCTTTTCCGGGTAGAGAAATTGTCGAAATCGAGCCACCAATTTTATTAAGTTCTGTGCGAACAATATCCAAACCAAACCCAGTTCCGGCTCTCAAATCTCGCTCGTCCTTAGTGCTAAAATCAGGATGATACAGGAGTTCGTAGACGGCTTCTGGGGAAAGAATTTGGGCTTGGGTTATGGTAATTAACCCTTTTTTGATTGCCTTCGCCTTCACCCGTTCTACGTCAATTCCTGCGCCATCATCAGAGAACATGATTACCGTTTGCTTATCCTGGTAAAAAGCACTCATGACAATCTGACCAACTGGCGATTTGCCCAGAGTTTGGCGCACTTGGGGGGACTCGATTCCGTGCGCGATCGCATTGTTGATTAAGTGGGATAATAGTTTCGGTAAAGTTTCCAATAGTACTTTAGGAATTAATGTGTCCCTACCCTCAATTACTATCTTGACCTCCTTACCATAGTCTAACCCGGCTTGTTTTACTGCACGTTCCAGAGGAAATATTTGCTCGATTTCGGCAAAAGCGACAGGGGGATTAAGCAGAAACCTTAAATGAGTATCAATACGGTTAAATATCGACTCTGTACCTGAAACAACCTGATTAGCATCATCATCTTTAAGTCCATAGGGTTGCTTTTACATCCACAATATAAATACATATTTCTTAAAAAAAAAATGTATTTATGTAAAGCTTAATTAAATAAGATTATGAAACTTGATTTATTTTACCTGGTAGATTATCTTCAAGGAAGTTAGCCGCCAAATATAATTTTAAGTATTAGCCTTGTCGAACCCAAAATAAGATACAGCGTTTTCCATGCTGGTGAGGTACATTGAGAATAATACTTTTGCTCTCACAGAGGCTAACATCGTCTTGTTACTGTACCTCACTAGACTGAGAAATGCTGTAATGGTGAAGTAGTTAAGCCAATGAAATGAAAAAAATCACCGCCCAATATAATTTTAAGCATTAGTATTATATAAGTGAGAGATTTACAATGAAAGTAACTACACTTGCTGAAGGTCGAGAAACTTCCATGACGGAAAATTTGTCTCAAGTGCCTACTTTGGTAAACCTGGTACGGTATCAAGCGCAACATCAACCCCATAAACTAGCCTATCGATTTTTGTCAGATGGAGTGACAGAGTCTGATCAAATTACCTATCAAGAGCTAGATCGACAGGCATGTGCCATTGCTGCCTATCTGCAATCAATTGCCAAACCGGGTGAACGAGCTTTAATGCTTTATCCCCCTGGATTAGAATTTATTACGGCTTTTTTAGGCTGTTTGTATGCTCAGGTGATTGCTGTTCCCATCTATCCCCCTCGTTCTAATCATCACCTAGCTAGATTCACTTCAGTTATCAAAGATTCTCAAGCCACTTTAATTTTGACAACTCCCTCCATTTTAGAGAAGGTTAAAAATAAATATTCTAGTTTTTTTGAAGAGCTTCGATTAACAGAGGTAAAGTGGGTAATCACCGAAAATATCGCTGCTTCATTGGCTGTAGATTGGCAAGAACCTATCCTCGATAAAGATATAATAGCATTTCTTCAATACACATCGGGGTCAACAGGAACTCCCAAAGGGGTTATGGTCAGTCACGGCAGCCTCATCCACAACGAACAGATGATCAAGTTGGCATTTCAAAACGATGAAACAGAGATTTACGTCAGTTGGTTACCCCTATTCCATGACATGGGATTGATCGGAAATGTCTTGCAGTCTCTATATTTAGGAGTCTCCTGTAATCTGATGCCCCCCGTTGCTTTCTTACAAAAGCCAATTCACTGGTTACAAGCCATTAGTCATTATCGAGCCACTGTCAGTGGAGGACCTAATTCAGCCTATGATTTATGTGTGCGGAAAATTACACCTGAACAGTGTCATGACTTAGACCTTAGCAGTTGGAAAATTGCTTTTAATGGATCTGAACCGATTCAGGCAAAAACAATTCAACAATTTAGCGAAAAATTTGCGCCCTATGGCTTTCGTCCTCAAGCCTTCTATCCCTGTTATGGGATGGCAGAAACGACGCTGTTGATTTCCGGATCACGAAAAACAGAGCCTCCGGTTCTGCAACCCATAGACGAAATTGCTTTACAGCAACATCAGGTAAAACTCTTAAAATCTGAATCAGAAATCAGCAAAACCCTTGTCGGATGCGGACGAAACTTTTTTGAGCAGATGAAAATTGTAGATCCGCAAACGAAAATTTCATGTCAAGAACAACAAGTAGGAGAAATTTGGGTGGCGGGAACAAGTGTCACTCAAGGTTATTGGAAG
The DNA here is from genome assembly GCA_937127375.1 of uncultured Coleofasciculus sp. GTDB lineage: Bacteria > Cyanobacteriota > Cyanobacteriia > Cyanobacteriales > Coleofasciculaceae > Coleofasciculus. The sequence continues at coordinate 2,505 of CAKZMA010001433.1, forward strand.
CGAGAAGAATTAACCCAAGAAACCTTCCAGGCTTACTTAGCAGATAGTGCTGAAGGACCTTTTCTACGTACAGGAGACTTAGGTTTTATTCAGGACGGAGAATTATTTGTTACTGGTCGTCTAAAAGATCTTATCATTATCCGAGGTCGTAACCATTATCCTCAAGATATTGAATCAACCGTTGAGAAAAGTCATCCAGCTCTTAGAGCCAGTTGTGGTGCTGCCTTTGCTATTGACCAAGAAGGAACTGAAAAGTTAGTTGTTGTTCAAGAAGTAGAACGCACCCATCTCCGCAAGTTAAATGAAGAAGAAGTATTTGCTGCTATCCGCCGAGCTATCTCAGAAATCCATGAACTACAAGTACAAAGTATTATCTTACTCAAAACCGCCAGCATTCCCAAAACCTCTAGTGGTAAAATTCAGCGTCATGCCTGTAAACAAGGCTTTTTAGAAGATAATCTGGCAATTGTGGCTGTCTGGAATGCCAATAATCCAGTGTCTGGTGCTGTTCCCCAAATGGCTCATGCTCCTGCACCGACTACAGTTCGAGATATTCAACAATGGATTATTAACTGGGTCGCTCAAGCGTTACAGTTAACTCCTCAGCAGATTGATCCTCAACGTCCTTTTGCTGACTATGGTCTTGACTCTGTGATAGCCGTGGAATTGGTCGAACAATTAGGGCGGTGGTTAGGCAAAGAGATTGAAATGACTCTAGTTTGGAACTTTCCCTCTATTGCTTCTGCTGCTGCCTATTTAGCTCATTATAATCCATCTACCAGCCAATTATTTACGGCTGAAACAGTCAGGAATAAAGGGATACAACAGCCTTCTGAATCAGCGGATATGGAACAATTACTTGATTCTATGTCGGAACTTGAAATAGCAGACCTGTTAAGCCAAGAACTAGAAATAATACAACAGCGTCAACAATCATGATTTCTCAAGTAGAATCGAAATTACATCCTCCATCTTCCCCGGTTAACTACAAATCGCTTTTGAAAAAAGCTTTTCTAGAACTCAAGCGACTTGAAGTTGACTTACAAACTCTGAAAAATCACCAACATGAACCGATCGCCATTATTGGCATGGGATGTCGTTTTCCTCAAGGAATTAACACTCCAGAAGCCTATTGGCAGCTTTTATTCCAAGGAATTAATGCAATCACAGAAGTTCCTGCTCAACGATGGAATATTGATGACTATTATGACCCAAATCCTGATGCCCCCGGTAAAATGTACACCCGTTATGGTGGTTTTTTAGACGATATTGACCAGTTTGATCCCCATTTTTTCGGAATTTCACCCAAAGAAGCCGCAGCGATTGATCCTCAACAGCGTTTATTGCTAGAGATAGCTTGGGAAGCCCTAGAAAATGCTGGACAGCCTGTTACCCAGTTCAGTGGGAGTCAAACGGGTGTCTTTATCGGACTCACGGCAGATGACTACGCCCATCTCCTCATTAATGGATATGAGCGGGAAAATCTCAATGTTTATCGGAGTCTAGGAGCTTTACGCTGTATGGCTGCAGGGCGGTTAGCTTACTGTTTGAATCTCCAAGGTCCCGTAATGGAAGTGGATACGGCTTGTTCCTCTTCTCTCCTATCTGTGCATTTAGCCACTCAGAGTCTGCATTCAGGAGAATGTAATCTCGCCTTAGCTGGAGGCATTAACTTGATGCTTACTCCCGAAACCACCATTGGTTTATGTAAAATGAGGGCTTTAACCCCTGATGACCGCTGTAAAACTTTTGATGCTCAAGCTGATGGCTATGTTCGAGGAGAAGGGGGAGGAATTGTTGTTCTCAAACGATTGTCCGATGCGGTTAGAGACAACGATCCGATTTTGGCGGTTATTCGAGGTTCGGCGGTTAATCATGATGGATTAAGTAATGGATTGACTGCCCCTAATGGTTCAGCTCAAGAAGCAGTCATTCAAAAAGCTCTTGTGAATGCCGGGGTTTCTCCTGAACAAATTCAGTATGTCGAAGCCCACGGAACCGGAACCTCTTTAGGAGATCCGATTGAAGTTCAAGCTCTCGGAAATGTTCTGGGAAAAACCCGTTCCGTTGACACCCCCTTAATCGTAGGTTCTGTCAAAACCAATTTAGGACATCTCGAAGGAGCAGCAGGAATTGCCAGTTTCATGAAAGTTGTTCTAGCATTAAAAAATAAGCATATTCCCCCTCATCTTCATCTTAAAAAACCTAATCCTTATATTCCTTGGCAGAAACTTCCCATTACTGTCCCTAACCAATTAATGCCTTGGCAAGCACAAGAGGAATCCCGATTCGCTGGGGTCAGTTCTTTTGGTATGAGTGGGACGAATGTTCACATAATTATAGAAGAGGGGGATTATAAATGACATTATCACCTTCAAATATACAACAACCTACTCAACTTCAGCAAGCTCCCTTAGAACGTTCTCATCATCTTGTTACTTTATCGGCTAAAAGTAAAAATGCCTTACAACGATTAGCGAAACGTTACTCGACGGCATTGGCAGAAACCTCTAATTCCTTAGCCAATATTGGCTTTACAACCCTGACTCGACGGTCTCATTTTAAACATCGTCTGGCGATTGTGGCGGAATCGATTGAGGATCTGCGGCAACAGTTGGGAGAATTTGCCCTTTCCTCAGATCACCATCGATTTCCCTATCGAGAGCTGCCCATACAAGCTGAAGCCAATCCCATCGCTTTTCTGTTTACGGGTCAAGGATCTCAGTATACTGGCATGGGAAAAGTGTTGTACGAAACCCAACCTACCTTTCGTCGCATCCTGAATCAATGTGATGAACTTTTGCGGGATTCCTTGGAATTGCCCTTGTTATCGGTGCTGTATCCAGGCAATGCCGATTCCCCCCATCTCCATCAGACTGCTTACACCCAACCCGCTCTTTTTGCCCTAGAATACGCTTTGGCACACCTCTGGCAAAGTTATGGCATTATTCCCGATGCCGTAATGGGACATAGTGTGGGAGAGTACACCGCCGCCTGTGTTGCTGGGGTTTTTAGTCTTGAAGATGGACTGCGATTAATAGCAGAACGGGCGCGTCTAATGCAAAGTTTGCCCAAAAATGGCATGATGGTGGCTGTCTTTGCGTCTGAAGCGCAGATCGCGCCGCTAATTGAGCCGTATCAGGAGCAAGTAGCAATTGCGACTATTAATGGGGTTAGCAATGTAGTCATTTCTGGACTAAAAGACAAGGTACAGGACCTATTGGACTTGTTGCGAGGGCAAGGCATTCAGTTTCGCCAACTTCAAGTTTCCCATGCTTTCCATTCGCCGCTCATGGCTCCCATTTTGGATTCTTTTGAAGCCTTTGCTAATACCCTTTCCTTTCAAGCCCCTAACCGCTCCCTACTATCTAATTTAACCGGTCAATTCTGGAAACCGGGCGAAGTTCCTGATGCTACCTATTGGAGTCTTCATCTGCGAGAAGCTGTTCGCTTTTCAGATGGGATGGAAAAACTCGCCCAAGAAGGCTATCGCCTCTTTATGGAAATCGGACCGAATTCTACGCTATTAAGTATGGGGCAGCGTTATCTCTCTGAGTCATCGTTTCTCTGGTTGCCTTCCCTTAAACGAGGACAGCCCGATTGGATTCCTTTTCTCAATAGTTTGGGACAGTTATATCTGCAAGACGTTGACATCGATTGGTTAAAGTTTGACCAAGATTATCAACGCCGTCCTGTGCGTCTTCCCAATTATCCCTTTGAGCATCAGCGTTACTGGGAATCTGTTGAAGTTCCTAAATCTAAGTCTAATCCGTCTCCTCAACCTCCTCAACCTCCTCAACCTTCTCAACCTTCTCAACCCGACTTATCGCCAGTGATTCAATTCCAACATCCTTGGTTTTATCAGTGGCAGTGGCAACCTGAACCCCTGAGTGCGCCTCAAGATTTATTCCCTGGTGCTATTTTAGTCTTGGGAGATCCGAAAACCTGGGGTGAAGATTTAGCTAAACACATCTCTCAAAATAGCCACCCTCTCCATTGGGCTATTCCAGGTCAATCTTTCTCTCGCTCGGCTGAGCAATTTACCCTGAATCCAGCTAATCCTCAAGATTATGAGCAGTTAATAAAAGCCATTCAATCGGAGCAGCAGCCAATCGTCGCCGTGATTCATTTGTGGAACGGTCTGCATCCGGATCATTCTCTGGATATTTCTGATAGAATACTGGCTGAAAGTGACTACAGTGTCCTATTTTTGGGACAAGCTTTGCTAAAACATTGCCCTAAACAGTCTATTTATTTTATACAGTTGACTTTAGGTAACTATGCGGTTACGCCACATCATCCTATTCAAGGAATTCATCAAATTCTCGGTGCGACGCTAACACAAGTATTAGCTCAGGAAAATCCCAGTTTTAAAACCAAAGTTGTAGACCTAATGCCAAAAATTTTGAAATCAGGGCAATTAGGACACATCCTCTGGCAAGAACTTCGGACTCCTCCCACTGGCGAAGGAATTATTGCGATTCGAGGAGAACAACGACTAGGACGAACCCTAGTACCAATGTCAGCCGTTCCCAAACAACCGATAGAAGAAGTGATTAGGGATGGAGATACCTATTTGATTACCGGAGGAACCAGTGCCGTTGCCTCAGAAATTGCGATGGGATTAGTTCGTCAGGCTCGCCTGAATTTGGTGTTAATCGGTCGTCAATCTTTACCCCCCAAAGAACAATGGACTCAATTACTGGCTAATCATCATCCTCAATGCGATCGCATCAGGATCATTCAACAACTAGAAGAATTGGGTGCAACTGTCTTGTATGAGGCGGTCGATGTCACTGATGCAGATGCAATGGCTCAATTAATGGATAAAGTCCGCGATCGCTTTGGTCGTATCGATGGAGTGATTCATGCAGCTGGAGTTCAGGATCAGAAAAACTTCAAATTCCATCAGAAGAGTTGGCAAACGGTTGCCCCAGTGTTTGCTCCCAAACTCCAAGGAACAGTAATTCTTGATACCCTCACTCGTTCTGAGCCGCTCAAGTTTTTTGTGATGATTTCTTCGGCGGCTGCCTCTAAAGCAGAATGGGGAGCGAATTTAAGTGATTATGCGGCTGCTAATGCGTTCCTCGACCACTATGCCCTTTATCGGTCACAACAACCTGCTTCGGGTCGTTCCTTAGCGATTAACTTTGCCCTCTGGCGCGATCGGGGAATGGCGAAAATTGGGGGTCAAGCTTTAGTCATGGTAGCGAGAGCGAAAGGTATGAATCTGCTAGAACCCGAAGCCGCTGTTAATTCCTTTATTGAAGCTTTGACTAACCCTACCCCTGCTGTTACGCATATTATTGACTTTCTTCAATCATCTCCCCAAACAACGGCTCTTTCTTCATCTTCTTCCACGATAGATGTCTCCACTTCATCATTACCGAAGGTTCAGGTGACTCATCTGGAAGATTTAGTGAAAGAGATTCTCTCTGAGCATATTAAGCTATCGGTGGAGCAAATTGAAGGACATCAAAGCTTCTCAGAACTGGGATTAGACTCTTTAGCCGGAATAGAGGTAATTCAACAGTTAAATAAAAGTCTGAATACTAAATTATCTCCCACTATTTTATTTGAGTATCAAACTCTTGATGCATTAGTCAAGTATCTGGAACAAAATAGAAAAGGCTCAACACCTCTGTTGACTGTTGCTGAAATCACATCTGACCCAACGATACAAATCACTGAAAAACCAGAACAGCTCACTGCGACTGATATTGCCATCATTGGCATGGCCTGTAAAGTTCCAGGAGCTAACAATTTAGAAGAATACTGGAAATTACTCAGCCAGGGGCGATCCGCCATTGGTTCTGTTCCCAGTAGCCGTTGGTCAACAAAAGATTACTTTGATTCCACCAAGCAAACCTCTTATAAAACTTATTGTCATTGGGGGGGGTTTATAGATAATCCTTATGATTTCGATCCCCTGTTCTTTGGGATATCGCCCAAAGAAGCAATGGCAATAGATCCTCAACAACGACTTTTTTTACAATTGGCTTGGCAAGCTTTATTCCAGGCAGGATATGGCAGCAAAAACCGCCCTAAAGATATCGGTGTCTTTGTCGGTTGTGGACAAAATAACTATGTAGAACATTTTATAAATTATCAGTCCTATGGCGCATTATGCCAACGATTAGAAACCAGTGAATGGTTTAATCAGTTACCTAAGCAAAATCGTCAGGCTTTGCAAAATACTTTAATTGAAATCCTCCAACCCAGTGAAATTCTGTCAGAAACGGCGGCTGGAAACGAATTAAACCAACTTGCCGCCCGAATTAGCCATTGTTTGGATCTCACGGGACCGAGTTTATCAGTTAGCACCGCTTGTTCTTCCTCTCTGGTAGCACTGCACTTAGCCTGTGACAGCCTACGCTCTGGGCAAAGTTCGATGGCAATTGTGGGCGGTGTTAACTTAAATCTGAGTCCTACTCCCTTAACCTTTCTCAGCCGCGTTCAGGCACTGTCTGAGACAGGAACTTGTTATCCGTTCGACAGTAGAGCAAATGGTATGGTCATCGGAGAAGGCGCAGGGGTTATTCTTTTAAAACCGTTACAACAAGCAATCGCCGATGGAGATTATATCCATGGGCTAATTAAAGGTTCAGCCATTAACAATGACGGTCATTCCCAAGGGATTACCGCACCTAATCCCCAAGGACAAGCCAGAGCTATTCGTCAAGCTTATCAGCAATCCGGCATCGATCCAGCGAGTATTTCCTACATCGAAGCTCACGGGACTGGGACTTTACTCGGCGATCCGATTGAAATAGAAGGAATGACTCAAGCCTTTCGCACCTTTACAGAGCGCCAACAATTTTGTGGAATCGGTTCAGTTAAATCCTCAATTGGTCATGCCTTATCAGCTTCTGGCATTCTCAGCCTGATTAAAGTGGTGCTATCGATGCAGCATCAACAGATTCCAGGAACCCAAGGTTATCAAAGTCCTAATCCCAATATCAATTTTGCCCAAACGCCCTTTTATGTGGTGGGAGAACAGGGAATGTCCTGGTCAAATCAAGAGCATCCTCTGCGAGCTGGGGTAAATGGGTTTGGCTTTGGCGGAACCAATGCTCATATTATTCTTGAACAAGCACCAATTTTATCCTCTTCGCCCAGGATAACGGAGGATACTTCATCTTATTTACTTTGTTTAACGGCTCGTACTCCTGCTAAATTACAACAGATTGCCAGTCAACTCCGTGAGCATCTACTCGCTCATCCCGAACAGGAAATAGCTGAGGTTTGTTTCACTATGAATCAAGCTCAGAAGGAATTTCCCTCTAAAGCGGCTTTCGTGGTCAAAGAACGGCAACAATTGTTAGATTATCTTGAGGCAATAACGAAGGATAGTCAACCTTCTGAGATTTACCGGGGACGAGCCAATCCTAAACGTTCAACACCGCTCTCTTTAATCTTAGATGGTACTAATCACTTAAGCGTCGAAGATGTCACAACTATCGGACAACAGTTTCCTGTGTGGAAATCAGCTTACGAAGAGTGTCAATTTCGGTGGAAACCGTTTATCAATTATCCTCAATCCTCAACTAAAATTCACGATTTTGCTACCCAATATGCCTATTTGTCTTGGTTGAAGTTTCTGGATGTCGAACCGAAAAAACTATTAGTAGCAGGCATTGGTATTTTAGTGGGAGCCTGTTTCACCGGACTATTAACTCTAGAAGAAGCCTTAGCTGCCTTAGCTCGGTTGGAAGGGGAAAAAATTGTTATTCCGGCTAAAAAAATTCAAACCGAACAAGAAAAGTCCTTAAATTGGCATTGTCCTCTAGTTACTCCTAAAGGGATATTTCATCCAACGACTCAGGTGTCTAGTCTTCAGTTAAGTGCTTTTGTCCAGTTAGGCGGTTCACTGAATTTGGCTCAGGAAACGAAGCAATCTGAAATTCTCTACTTGTACTTGGGGAATTCCAGTGAGTTTGCGGATCGACTTAGCCAAAATCGATTTTCGGCTATCTGGCACGTACTTAATTCAGAGATCAACAAAATTGAAGCTTTATTAAGAGTAATGGCACAGTTGTATGTTTCTGGTGTAGAGTTTAACCCTTCAAAACTGTTTCCTGTTGGAACTCGCCGGATTCCTTTGTTCATCTATCCTTTTGACAATAAACCTTACCTAGCACCTGTGGTGAAATCCGCAGACTCAGATAACACGAATCAAGAGCAGACTGAACCCATTCAATCAATTAGCATTCCTTCCTTATTTCAAGGATTACGACCAACAGATACGGTGCCGATTCTTTCTGATGATCAACGCCAGCAAAGCTATTTAGCCCTAGCTAAAGAGCTAAAGCCTTCGATATTAAATAGTTTTCAATCTTCATTAGATTGTGAATAATTCCCCAAGGTTGAAAAAAATGTAAGTTATTGAGTGAGAAAAATATGACTTCTAAATTGGTTGAACAAAAAATATTTAACCTAGTTGCCAAAATTACGGGGCATAAAACTGATGATTTAGCCGCAGATTTATTTCTGGAAAGCGATTTAGGACTTGATTCAATTAAAACGGTTGAACTGCTCAATGGCATGATTCAACTGATTCCCCAACAGCGACAAAACGAGTTTCTGCAAGTTGTGCCGATGGAGCAGCTAATGCAGTTGCAAACCTTGGCGGAAATGATTGAAATTGCTCAAGATTGGTTAATTGATCCAAATCTGACTGAATCTGCTGCTCCTGTTGTCGCTGAAAACTCCCCTAATGTGATGGCAACATCCTCTCTCTCGGCTTCTAAGGGACAGTCTTCCACAGAAATCGTAGAGCAGCAAATCTTTAACCTTGTCGCTCAAATTACGGGACATTATCCCGCCGACTTAGCTCCTGATTTATTCCTAGAAAGCGATTTAGGACTTGATTCGATTAAAACAGTGGAACTGCTCAATGGCATGATTCAACTGATTCCCCAACAGCGACAAAACGAGTTTCTGCAAGTTGTGCCGATGGAGCAGCTAATGCAGTTGCAAACCTTGGCGGAAATGATTGAAATTGCTCAAGATTGGTTAATTGATCCAAATCTGACTGAATCTGCTGCTCCTGTTGTCGCTGAAAACTCCCCTAATGTGATGGCAACATCCTCTCTCTCGGCTTCTAAGGGACAGTCTTCCACAGAAATCGTAGAGCAGCAAATCTTTAACCTTGTCGCTCAAATTACGGGACATTATCCCGCCGACTTAGCTCCTGATTTATTCCTAGAAAGCGATTTAGGACTTGATTCGATTAAAACAGTGGAACTGCTCAATGGCATGATTCAACTGATCCCCCAACAGCGACAAAATGAGTTTTTGCAAGTTGTACCGATGGAACATTTAATGCAGTTGCAAACTTTGGGGGAAATAATTAAAATTGCTCAAAATTGGTTAATTGATTTAGAATATAACCAACAGAATAAAACTGATTTTGTGGATGAAAATAGCGATAAAAAAACGTTATTTGTTGGTGATTTAAGTGAAAAAACCGTCGATATTACTGATTCTCAGTACATCTTTTTGGCAACTCATTGGGCAGTTTCTACATGTAGTGTCTGTTCTACCGTTCGCCTTAGGGGAAGCTTTGAACCCACCATCGCTCAACAAAGCTGGCAAGAACTCCTGTTACGTCATCCGATGTTGAGAGCTTACTTTTTCATTCCACAGGATGCGACACGGTTTTCAGCTTATCAACTACGAGTTGGCAATCAAACTCAACTACCAGAAGTGGAAATTATTGACTTGCGAAAGTACGATGAAACAACTCAAGAATCTCTCATATGTAAAGAAGTAAATCGTCGTATTAATGAACGTTGGAATATCGAAAAGTGGCCGCTTCATCAATTTTTTGTGATTCACCTCAATGATTCTGTTTATGAGTTAGGCTTACATCATCATCATGTTTTATCTGATGGACTCAGTAATCAAATTATTCTGCGAGAATTTCTGGAAATTTATGGGGCGCGTTTAGCAGGAACAGAACCTATATTACCTCCTTCAACATCTGTTGAAGACTATCGCCAGTTAATTCAATCTCTCAATCAATGGCAAGATCCTCAAGCTGAGGAATTATTGAAACAGTATTTAGCTAAACAAAGTAAAGAGAAATTTGTTTGGAATCCTCAACAAGAAACTAATTCTGGCTTAGAAGCCCAGATTCACAGTTTGCGCTATCAAGTAAGCTCTGAGCTTGTTTCTAAATTGATCCATAAAACTCGTGAATTACGGTTATCTTTCAATTCTTTGTTAGTAGGAGCCTATTTACAGGCGATCGCCCACTGTAGTCCGATTCCTGATGCCCCAATCATCAATATCCCTACCGGGGGACGCATTTATCCTGATGCTGATGCAACTAACGTTATTGGTTGTTTTGCTCAGAATTTAGCCTTGAGTTTTACCTCTATTAAAAATCAATCAGATTGGACTATTTTACTGCAATCTATTCAAGCAGAAATTCAATCAAGTTTAGCGGCTAATTATGATAAAGCCCAGACTCGTCAGATGGGGCTAACATTACGAAAAAAGGTTATGCTTGCTCAGGGAAAGTTGCCAAACTTTGCGGTTAATTTAATTCGGAATTCAATTAAATCTAATCTTTTCCTCTCGAATATGGGACAAACCCATATAAAACCTCGATACGCTGCTGTTGAGGTGTTAAACTATCGTTCCGCTACCGTAACAAATGCTGGATGTATAGACACTTTGACAGAAATATTCAATGGTTGT
>CAKZMA010001434.1 GCA_937127375.1 uncultured Coleofasciculus sp.
GCTTCGCACTGGTCTAGTTACACTTTGTTTGTACGAACATCCCATCTGGACTCAACTTCAGAGATCCGTAGCGTTCAGCCATGGCTAACCAAAAGGAAACATCCTGATTTTGTTCAGCATAGCGAGGCGATGCCTGAAAAATTCGATCATAAAACGTTCCGTTATAAAACAGGCTTGATTGTGTAGTCATTTGTTCAGACATTTTGGACAAGTGTGATAAGTGAGTATCTACTAACACTACTACTAGAATCAAATAGGTCAATCGACAATTTCTGGAATGTGTAAATACACGCCTAGCGAAGCGCTATATAACCTGAGGTTCACTCGCTTCCTCAACTAAATCTTCGGCAACTGTAATAACTGGCTGTTCTTTATCCGAACCATCCGCTCCTTGACCTGTCTTCGCCAGATAAATGCCAATGGTAATCAGAATGAATCCTAGGATATTCAGTGGATCAAGAAATTCCCCAAACAGGAACCAAGCGACAGCGGCGGCAGGAGCAGGTTCAAGGAGTAACACGATAGTGACGAAAGCTGAGGAAAAATACTTGAGGCTGTAGACAATAAGACCATGACCCATCACTTCACTAATCACAGCTAAACCGATCACCGCTAGCCAACCCATCAGACTGATAGGAAATAGGTTCTCATCCATAAACCACACCAAGGGAGCTGCGATCGCCAAACCCAAGGCGCAGCGCCACACCAAAATGTCTGAGGTGTTTAAACGCTGCCGTAGCTTTTCCACCAGCAAAAAACTGCCAGCATAGAACACAGACGATAAGAGTGCTGCCCCATCTCCGATGAGAGCGGTTGTGCCAAATAGTTCCTCTTTCGGCTGTAGCCAATCTCCCAAACCCAGAACCACCGCACCCCAAACCGCGATTATCAACCCGATTAGGAAACGACGATCAAACCGTTGTCCAAGAAACAGCCAGCCTCCCAAAGCAGTAAACAGGGGCGGCATATTAGCTAACATTGCCCCATTGGCAACCGTTGTTTGAGTCAAAGACCACGTCCAGAGGAAGCGCCCGATCAGGTGAACCAGTGCCAGGGCTACCAATAGCGTCACAATCCTTTTAGAGCTTGAGGGTGTTTCATCTGCTGTTTTTGTCTCCAGTGTTTCCCGGACGGCTTCAGCGCTTTCTTGTCTGCGAGATTGCCACCTTTGCTGTCCCCAATTCCAACTGGCAAATACAATTGTTGCAATCCATAATCGGTTAAAAACCGTTGCCTCAGCCGTAATTTCATGAATGGAAAACTTAATGAAAATTGCCGTTGAAGACAGGGCGATTAACCCGAGTAGCAACAACAAAAATGCTCGAACAGAAGCGGCTTTTAACTCTGACGCCTCAGCCGAAGTCGTGACGACATCAGGGATTTGATCAGCCGCATGACTTGGAGAACGGGTTGGAGAATTCCTTTGAATCATCGAATCGTTACTTAAGGAGTTGCAATAGGTCTCAGTAAGGGAACTGATTAGGCGTCAAACCTGCTATCTTGTACTTTGATATTAATTGCCTCTAAAAATCTCATCCGGCTGTCTCACCAACGAAAGGTCTGATTTGGAAGTCTTCAAAGCGAACGTGAAACCCTTCCCGTTCTGGTGACGCACACATCGGACCAACGTGTACCGTTTCCGCTTCAGTCAAATAGGCTAATCTCATCATTGTAAAGTCTTTACCATCAAGAGAATAGTTAACCTCAACAGCACCGCCTCTACGTTTTAACTCTAACCACAATGATGTAGGATTTTCCGGGATAGCCACGACTGACCAATCGGAATGTTCCCGCGTAACCACAGTGCTGGCATATTGTACTCCTTCAACAAACTCAATTCCACTCTTTAACCATGTCTGATCATGCTCACGGATCATTAATCCGGCTTGGTCATAGAGTTCCTGATACTGTCCAGTGATTTTCACCATAGCGATAAAATCACCTGTCACTTCCTGATAATAAAAATGTCCCGTATCGCGGATAAATCCGTAATGGGTTTTGCGCCAGAAGTCAGTTTTTAGTCCTGATGTGACCGTAATACTTTTTTCGTCCTGATTCCAACTAGGTGGTTCATTATGCCATTTCATTACTTGCTCTCTATTTTCGTTGCTTATAGATGAACTACAGTTACTTTCTGTTGCTAAATTGCAGAAGTTTCCCTTGTCCGTAATCCTTGATAAATCTGTACCAAAATATCTTGCATCCCATACTTAAAGTTCCATTCCGGATAATGGGATTGGAACTTACGCACATCACTCACCCACCAAATATGATCTCCTAAGCGATTCCGCTCACTATAACTCCAGTTCATCGGTTTACCGACAATCTCACCACACATTTCAATCGCCTCAATCATGGAACAATGAGAATAGCGGCTCCCCCCAGCATTATACACTTCTCCCTGGCGGGGATTTTGATAAAAATGCCAAAACATATTCACCAAATCGTAACTGTGAATATTATCCCGCACCTGTTTTGCCTTATAACCAAAAACGGTATAGTTTTTTCCCGTAATGGCACACTTCATTAAGTAGGCTAGGAAGCCATGAAGTTCTGCACTGGAATGAGCAGGTCCAGTAAGACAACCACCCCGAAAACTGCCCGTGTACAAGCCATAGTAGCGACCATATTCTTGCACCATGATATCAGCGGCAACCTTAGAGGCACCAAAAATTGTATGTACACTGGCATCAATGCTCATGGTTTCGTCAATACCATGGTCAAAATAGGGGTGAGACTCGTCCAATTCCCACCGTTTTTCTAACTCCACCAGGGGGAGATGATTAATAGTATCGCCATACAAGTTATTCGTTGAGGTAAAAATAAACACTGCTTTCGGACAGTGTTGGCGAGTCATTTCTAATAGATTGAGTGTCCCATTCGCATTCACGGCAAAATCGGTTAACGGTTCGGTAGCCGCCCAGTCATGGGAGGGTTGGGCTGCACTATGAATAATAACTTTGATATCGGTGCCGTACTGCTTGAAGATGCGCTCTAAGGCGTTGATATCTCGAATGTCTTCATTTTCGTGGATATAATTAGGAATTTCATCTTTGAGCTTATTGCGATTCCAAGCTGTTGAGGCTTCATCCCCAAAAAAATAGCGGCGCAAATCATTATCAATGCCTACAACTTGCCAATCTAATTGGCAGTATCTTTCTACTATTTC
>CAKZMA010001435.1 GCA_937127375.1 uncultured Coleofasciculus sp.
AGAGTAAAACTATCAACCAATACGGCTCGGTTAAGAACAATCGATACGAATGAAATCCTGAAAATATTGTGGTTTTCATTCCCAAAAAAGGCTTGTCCGAGCCGTATTGAAAGAATCAACACACTTAAGTAAACCCAGGAGATCATCAGGTATAGGTAAGGGAAAACCAGCAAAAGACTTTTTGCCTTTATCTGGAAGTTAACACAAGAGTGCGGTGTGCTTTCAAGGAAAGCGACAAGTCGCTTTTGATGCTAATGGCAATGTGGTAGCGGCTGAAATCAACGAGGGTGATTATAGTGAGTTAAGAGTTTTGATGGTACAAGCGACCACTATCAACGCGGTAGAAATCAAAGGAGGACTGCGGGGAACCTTATCACGAATTTGTATCAGTCGGAACAGGGCTGTTTCATTCTAGTAGTGGGGCAACGTTTATGAGATAGAGCTTCTTGTTGCTTGTATGGCTACAGCTTTTCCCAGATAGCTCGCCCAAAGTGCATAAATCAAAAAACTCAACCGTAATAAGTCCGTTAAAGGGTTGGCAAGCCTAAATGCATCAACAAAAAAACTCAACCCTAATCAGTCAATCAAAGGTTTCCTAATCAATTCAACTAAACCAAGGAGAAATTAACATGGCTATTGTCTTCGGAACTCCCGCTGACGACACATTAAATGGAGGTGCAGGTAATGACTTTTTATTGGGTAATGCCGGAAACGACATCTTTGATGGTAATGCTGGTGCTGACCATTTATTTGGCGATATTACTGTTGGAGTAACATGATGAAAATAGAATTAGCGTTTGAAAATGTTCCTGATCACATTGAAAACGCAATAGCTGAAATTCGGGTTGAAGATCAGAGTGAGGCTGATGCACCAGCTATACGATTATCCTCAAAACGTGTTGGTCCTTTCTTAATCCGACATTCCCAGCCAAAAGTTACTTTGGATGTGGAGCTGACCATCCCAGATGGAAATCACGAATTATCCATACTTGTACGAGTCAAGGGTCACACGCAGAGCAATCAGCCAATTGAGTTTCTTAACACCACTACCACCTCCCTACCAACAGGAAGTGAGTTGGTGCAAGTAACACTGTCACGCATCCTTTAATATCCATTTCCCACTCAAACACAACTAAGTATCATAGGAGAAACGACATGAACCAAATTAGCAAACTGAAGGTAGATTTAGTCGGATCGGCTGATGAGCATATGGCTACAAGCGAGGAGACCGGACGAGGCTATCTGACTGGACCAGGATTGTATGAATTTCCAGTTGACTACGTAGTTGTTGACGGCGTTTGTCTTCATGAGGGCTGCATTGATATCGGTTCTCCTGAAGAAGTCAAAGCGGAAGCCGAACGAATCCGTGCCAAACATCGAAGACAGCAAACTACTGAATCTGCTGGCTCTGAAGATGTGACTAATGAACCAGAGGTTCAAAAGGGTATTGGTTTACCCACTACATCCTCATTCCTCTGGACGAATGGCGTTGTGCCTTATACGATTGCCAGCAACGTTCCCAATCCCAATCGTGTTGATGATGCCGTTCGACATATCGAGGAAATGACGGCACTTCGGTTAGTCAGACGGACAGCCGCAAATGCACAACGTTATCCCAATTACATCCAAATCATCAGTAATGGAAATAAGGGGTGGAGTTCATCAGCAATTGGTATGCGTGGTGGGCGGCAGGTAATACGATATTCTGATCGTCATACATGGCCCATACTGGTTCATGAGTTTTTACATGCATTCGGAATTTATCACGAGCAATCCCGTTCTGATCGTGACGATTTCGTCGGAATTCGCTGGAAAAACATCCAGGATAATGCTATTGGTAATTTCCAAAAGAAGCCTGGAACTGTTGACTATTTTGGTTATGACTATGGTTCGATCATGCATTACCCAGGGACGAGTTTTGCGAAGGATCCATCCCAGCCAACCATTGTTCCATTACAGTCAGGCGTCACAATTGGACAAAGGAGTGGGATGTCTTATGGTGATCGCCAGACCATTGCCAAAATGTATCAGCGTTTCTTCTCACGAGGCTATGCTGGGGTGTGGCGCTCCGGCACAGGACGCTATGCCTTGTGGATAAACGCTTCCTGGCAGAGTTTTCGGGATAAGTGGCAAACCTGGAGTTCCCAAGGATTGCGACTTCAAGATATTCACGTCAGGCGGCGTGGGAGTCAAACCCTTTACTCTGGCGTATTTCGACCCGGATCAGGAGCTTATGGTTTGTGGGCAAATGTGACGTGGGATAGCTTCAAGGCAAAGTGGCAGGAATGGAGTCAGCAAGGACTAAGACTGGTAGATATTCATGTCCATCGCGTTGGTGATCAGAATCGCTACTCTGGTGTGTTCTTACCAGGTCGTGGTGGTTATGGACTTTGGGTGAACGTGACGTGGGATAGTTTCAAGACAAAGTGGCAGGAATGGAGTCAGCAAGGACTAAGACTAGTAGATATTCACGTCCATCGTGTTGGTAGTCAAAATCGTTACTCTGGTGTGTTCTTACCAGGTCGTGGTGGTTATGGACTTTGGGTCAATGCCACATGGTCTAGCTTTTTCTCAAAATGGCAAGAACTTACTGATCAAGGATTACGATTAGTCGATTTGAATATGCATCAAGTTGGTAATTCAATTCGTTATTCTGGTGTGTTTTTACCTGGGAATGATGACCATTATCTGTGGGCAAATGTAACGTTTGAGAGCCTGCGAGCCAAATGGCAAGAACTTGCTGCTCAAGGATTGCGGTTAGTCGATTTTGAAATCACTAATCCTGAAGATGGTGCAGCCGATTTCGCTGATATCAGTCTTGACGGTGGGGATGTTTCATATTCATCTCGTGAGCAGGAAGAGTTTGGGGGTATTTTTGAACCAGCAGCCCTAAACGATGTCGCTGATTTTTCTCAAGTACTTCAGGAGAGTGGTGGTGGAATGGGAAACAGCAATGGTGCAGAAGTTGCTCACAAAGCTGATCAAGATGGCGAAGCAAATGGGGGAGTTTTCTTCCCAGACTCGAATGTTAAGCTATCTGATGAACAGGAAGGACTGGGAGGAGCCTTCTTTAACCTAGAACCCGATCAATCTACAACCGAATCCGAAGGATATGGAGAAGTGATATTGCCGGATCAGCTTAACGAATCAACAAGATAGACAATAACAAAAAGAATCGGAGTAAGGTGGGCATAATTTGCCTACCTTCTTGGGAATGTCTTGAATAGGTCATCTTCATCAAAATAGGACTTACGCAAAGCCTTTATGTGTAGTAGCTTTGCACACCTTAATTGGTGGATTAGAATTGTAGGGGCACCATCCTTGGGCCCGGTTTAACGATAAATCTATTCCACAATTTTAGCTGTGTCACGCCAGTAGTGTCGTGGCACACCTTAATTGGTGGATTAGCATTGTAGGGGCGCATGGCGTGCGCCCGGTTTAACCCTGAGCGAAGTCGAAGGGTTAAACGTCAAATCTATTCCACAATTTTAGCTGTGTCACGCCAGTAGGGTGTGTTAGCGCAGCGTAACGCACCTTTCCCGCCATGTATGGTGTAGCTGCGTAAGTCCTGAAAATGAAATAGAGCGTCGGTCAAGTATTCCTAGAAACCCGGTTGCTCGTGAGGATGACAACGCCAATCAACCTTTTACCCAAAGAAACCCGGTTTCTTGACCGATGTCCTAGTTAGAGATTTGCCCCTAGGTAACCGATAAGTAATGCTTTATGTAAATCGTCGAAAATTTACGTGTGACAATTCAGTTGAAAATCAACCCAAAAACATTTTTACTCATCTTCAAAAAAATGTGGCAAAATTATAGGCATATTTGGGGGGAATCAGGTTATGAACATCCGCTACGTGTCCGTTTGCTGGTTACCTGAATTATCTTCTGTTGCGAGAATAGTTGCTCTAGGCATGGTTACACTGCAGTCCATGTCTCCGGTTCAGGCACAGTCGATTACCGAGGCGGCTGATAATAGCACAGATACCGTGGTAACGATTGATGGCAATCAGTACGATATTTCTGGGGGTTCTTTATCGGAGGATGGGGCAAACCTGTTTCATAGTTTGCAGGAGTTTGGACTCTCTGCCCATGAGATGGCTAATTTTCTCTCTACGCCAGATATTCAAAATATTTTAGCCCGTGTGATGGGCGGGAATGCCTCAATTATTGATGGGTTGATTCAGGTAACTGGGGGAAACGCCAATTTATTTTTAATGAATCCAGCGGGGATTGTGTTTGGGGACAATTTTCAGTTAAATGTGATGGGGGATTTTACTGCCACCACCGCCACAGGAATTGGCTTTGGCGATAACCTTTGGTTTAATGCATTTGGTAACAATAGCTACGAAACGTTAATCGGTAATCCCAGTCAGTTTGCCTTTGATTTGGCGCAGTCGGGCAGTATTGTTAATGCTGGGAATTTAGCTGTTACACAAGGGCAGAATGTAACCTTACTGGGTGGCACAGTTGTGAACACCGGAGAAATCACCGCACCGGGAGGAACGATTACCATTGCTGCTGTTCCCGGAGAGAACATAGTCCGAATTACTCAACCGGGAAACCTACTGAGTTTGGAGATTGAACCGCGACAGGATAGTACGGGGCAAATGCTACCTGTGACTCCCTTGGATTTAGCTGCATTACTCACCGGAGAAGAAACCGAAACGGTGGAAACGGGGTTGAGTGTGACTCCAACTCAACAGGTGCAGTTAACTGAATCCGGGATAACCATACTCCAAGAAGCTGGGACAGCCATTGTTTCGGGCAGTCTGAATGTGTCGGATGTCACAGCAGAAGGCAATGCCCTCTCATCTGGGATGGGCGGTAATGTTACTGTATTGGGCGATAATGTGGGACTCTTTGCGGCTACTGTTGACGCCTCCGGGATGGGTGGTGGTGGCACAGTCCATATTGGTGGAGATTATCAAGGACAGAATACCCTACCCCGTGCGAGGCAAACCCTCGTCAGTGCGGATTCGACAATTATTGCAGATGGTGTGTCCTCGGAGTTGGGGACCACTGTAGATGGGGGTGAAGTGGTTCTCTGGTCGAATGAACTCACCCGGTTCTACGGTACTATCAGCGCTCGTGGGGGAGAAGCTGGGGGAGATGGGGGATTGGTGGAGGTGTCGGGGAAAGAATTGCTGATTTTTACCGGGTTTGTGGATGCGGGGGCATCTTTTGGTGAACCAGGGACATTGCTGCTTGACCCAAAAACGATTACGATAAGAGACCCGAATACTCCCTTGGTTACCTTTCTCAATCCCGAACCTGTAGAAGATGGCTTATTCGGCACCTCATTCGCCACCGTGGGCAGCGATATCCTGATTGGCGCATGGCGGAACACCTCTGGAGGATTCGAGGATGCAGGGCAAGCCTTTTTATTTAACTCAACAGGAACTCTGCTACAAACCTTCGACAATCCCCAACCTGTAGTTAGTGGTCACTTTGGCAGATCAGTAGCCGCCATGGGCAGCAACATCCTGATTGGCGCTGAGGGGAACACCTCCGGGGGATTCGAGGCTGCAGGGCAAGCCTTTTTATTTAACTCAACAGGAACTCTGCTGCAAACCTTCGACAATCCCCAACCTGTAGTAACGGGCATATTCGGCATCTCAGTAGCCGCCGTGGGCGGCGACATCCTGATTGGCGCTCCTCGTAATATCTCCGGGGGATTGCCTAGGGCAGGGCAAGCCTTTTTGTTTAATCCAACAGGAACTCTGCTGCAAACCTTCGACAATCCCCAACCTGTAGGTGGTGGTAGATTCGGCTTCTCATTCGCCGCCGTGGACAGCAACATCCTGATTAGCGCATGGCGGAACACCTCCGGGGGATTCGAGGCTGCAGGGCAAGCCTTTTTATTTAACCCAACAGGAACTCTGCTGCAAACCTTTGAAAATCCCCAACCTGTAGTTGGTGGCTCCTTCGGCATCTCAGTAGCCACCGTGGGCAGCGACATCCTGATTGGCGCTCAGGGGAACACCTCTGGGGGATTCGAGGATGCAGGGCAAGCCTTTTTGTTTAACCCAACAGGAACTCTGCTGCAAACCTTCGACAATCCCCAACCTGTAGTAAGCGGCTTATTCGGTAGATCAGTAGCCGGAGTAGGTCGCGACATCCTGATTGGCGCCGAGGGGAACACCTCCGGGGGATTCGAGGATGCAGGACAAGCTTTTTTATTTAACCCAACAGGAACTCTGCTGCAAACCTTCGACAATCCTCAACCTGTAGTTGGTGGCAACTTTGGCTTCTCATTCGCTGCCGTGGGTAGCAACATCCTGATTGGCGCTCCTTTGAACACCTCTGGGGAATTCGAGGATGCAGGGCAAGCCTTTTTGTTTGCTCGTGACGGTGGTAACAGTGGTGTGGGATTCAGTTTTACTGACAATTCCGCTGAATCCGTGAGCATTGCCCCTAGCACCATCACGGCAATTACCAACACAGGTACTGATGTGACGATGCAAGCCAATACGGACATTATCGTGGAGCAACCAATTTTCACCAACAACTTCAGTGGAAATGGTGGTGGACTCACCTTCCAAGCAGGGCGCAGCATTATCGTCAATTCCTCTATCTCCACCGATAATGGCAACCTCACTCTAATTGCCAACGAAACGGCTGCCAATGGAGTGATTAATGCTTTTCGTGACCCCGGTCAAGCCGTTATCTCCATCGCCCCTGGAGTCACACTTAATTCTGGCACAGGCGATACAACCTTAATTCTCGGTACAGGTGATGGCTTAACAAATAATACCAGTGGCGATATCACAGCCAGTACGATTACAGGTGGAACTATTACTCTGATTAATAATCGAGGTGGGATTAACACGAGTACCGGACTACTTCGGGCGGAAAGTAATGGTACTGGTGGTACTATCAACCTCCAAGGGACTGGTCAAATTAACACCAATAGCATCATCGCTAGCGGCGAAAACGGTCAAGGTGGAACAATTACTCTAAATAGCGACAGCGATATTACTACAGCCCTTCTCAACGTTTCTGGAAACACAAATGGCGGTAACGTCACGCTCAATGCCGGGGATAACATTACCACCGAAAACATCTTATCCAGTGGCGTCACCAACAATGGTGGAGACATTCGCCTCACCAGTGGCGATGAAATCACCACAGACATTATCAGCTCTTTAAGTAATAACACAGGCGGCACTATCACTCTCCAAGCGGCTAACAGCATTACCACAGATAGCATCAATGCCAATGGATTCAATGGTGATGGTGGAGAGATAAATCTCACCAGTGATAAGGGTCATATTACCACTGCCCTAGTGACGACTTTAGGCAATGAAAATGGTGGCAATATCAGCCTCAATGCCGCAGGAAATATTATTAGTAACAATATCTTATCCAGTGGTGGCAATGGGGATGGAGGTACAATTGACCTCGATAGTGGTGGTTCTATTACTATCCTTGATGAAAGCCTGACGAACAGAAGCGGTATCGGCTCTTTTTCTGGCAATGGTAATGGTGGTAATATTACCCTCAATGCTGCTGCTAGCATCAATACAGGTTCCCTACCCATCGTCTCCAATTCAGCGATTAGCAATGGAGGTAAAATTACCCTCAACTCAGATAATGGCGATATTACCGTCGCAGGCATTAACTCAGAAGGTGGCATTGCTGGTACAGGCGGCGCTGTAGAAATCACCACTTCCCGCTTTTTCCGCGCCACTGACACTTTCCCCAATCTCAATGGCACAACCGCCAGCATTTCCACAGGCGGCGTCACCGCAGGCGGCACAATTACCATCCGTCACGGCGGCGCAGGCGTTACTCCCTTTATTGTCGGCGATGCCAGCACCAACGGTACAGCCGGGGCAATTACCACAGGCAATACCTTACCCGAACAAACCATTTCCCCTACTGCCGAATTTCTCTACACCCACACCCAAGACGGGATTCAAATTATCTCCGTCCCCGCCCCCGGTTCTGACCCAGAACCCCCATCCCCACCCTCTGTGCCACTGGGTTCAGACCGCCCTTCTGATTCCCCCAGCGACGCCCAAACCGATTTAGCCTTCCTCATTGGCGATATTGTCGGCGCTCAAACCTCGGTCAATCAAGACCCCCTCTCCGGAGAATCTAGCTTTGTTTGGCAGGTTCCTGGTAAAGGAAACCTAGACACCGGACGCATCAATATCCCCACCCTACTGACGCAAAACCTCAATGATGCCATTCCCGCCATTGATGACCTATTTGAAGCAGAATACGAAGACTACTTCGGTGAAGATATTGCCAACGAAGAAGCCAGCGTCGAAACCATTCGCAATACCCTGAAAACCATTAATGCCGAAACCGGAACCAATCCGGTTATCGTCTATGCGATTTCCCTACCCGACCAATTGGAACTGGTGATGGTTGTTCCCGAAGGTCCCCCCATCCGCAAAACGGTTCCCGCCGCTAATCGTACCGCCTTCCAGGAAAAACTGACCGACTTCTACAGTGCTGTTACTAACGTTACCATCTCTCCAGCCTCTCTAAAGAATTCGGCGCAGCAACTCTATACCTGGATGATTGCACCCTTAGAGCCTGAGCTAGAAGCCTTAGGAATCGACACCCTCATCTTTTCCATGGACGCAGGTTTACGCACCATCCCCATGGCGGCTTTACACGACGGGGAGAAGTTTCTGGTTGAAAAATACGCCATTGGTTCCATCCCCAGCATCAGCCTGACCAATACCCGCTACAATCCGATTAAAGATGTCCCAGTTCTAGCCATGGGCGCTTCTGAATTCACTGACAAAAATTCCTTACCGGCTGTCCCTATTGAACTGGAAACCATTACCCAAAACGTCTGGTCAGGGGACGCTTACCTTAACGACCAATTCACGTTAGCGAATCTGCAAACTCAGCGCCAACAAAAGCCCTGGAAAATCATCCACCTTGCTAGTCATGCGGATTTCCAAGAAGGAGACCCCAGCAATTCGTACATCCAGCTTTGGGACACGAAACTCAAATTAGACCAAATGCGGCAACTGGGTTGGCATGAGAAGCCCCAAGTAGACCTATTAGTTTTAAGTGCCTGTCGCACTGCTTTTGGTAGTGTCGATGCGGAGTTAGGTTTTGCTGGATTAGCGGTAAAAGCTGGGGTCAAGTCAGCCTTAGCCAGTCTCTGGTATGTGGATGATGGCGGTGCTTTTGCTTTAATGAGTGGATTTTATCACCAATTGGGTCAGCCAGATGTGACGATTAAAGCCGAGGCACTGCGACGCGCCCAAATCGCCATGCTGCGAGGAGAGTTGCGTGTGGAATCAGGAGAATTAATTGGGTTGGGAGAAGGGAAAACTATTCCTGTTGCACCGGGATTGCCAAAAAATCAAAAGTTCTCTCATCCTTATTATTGGGCTGCGTTTACCATAATTGGTAGTCCTTGGTAATTAACTGGACTTTGGACAAAAGGAAAGGGGTTTGCTCAAGATGCTGACCCCTGATTTCTCACAAGCCGTTGGAAAATCATCGCAAAAGCGCAAAAAAGCAGTTTTTTAAGTGAAGGTAGAAAAATCACCTGAAGGGCTGATTCTTGGGTGTGAAGCCATGGTTTCCCGTTATCTTTGGGATTAAATTAGGACGCCAGGGATAGGAGTAAAATATTTTTAGCCAATATTGGAATATTTTATTCAGGGCAGCCGTTAATAGTAATAAGAAAGCTGAAACCTAGAAGCATCTAACTTTGATGCTTCAGCGCAATGCCACCCTAAACTTACCTAAGTTCGATATAAGGAACTATTTGAGACGGTGTAACCAAAGAATCACGATTTCAGGCTACGACAGAATCAGGCTTCCAGCTTACGTCAAACTCAGGTGCAAAGTTTCTTTTCTGCATAGCTTCAGTTCACAAGCAAAGGAGCAATCAAATGCAAAGTATAGGCTCATCTTTCAGGCAGCAGGATCGGTCAATCCGCCTGACGTTTTCATATAAAAGTAGCCAAGTGCGCCTTATCTCCCGCCAAATATTAGACAAACGTCCACCTTCGTCTGATCCACTTCTTGATCCTCAAAAAGACGATCCACAATCTGGTTTCTGGATTGAGCTACGTGATCGAGAAGATCGGGCAGTTTACCGCAAGATAATGCACAACCCAATTGAATTGTCGGTAGAGACCATCTCTGAAGATTCAGAGAGAACCTTTACCCGCCAGCCTATCAGCGAGCCTCGTGGAACTTTCTTCTCGGTAATCCCTAATTTAGAAGAGGCTGAAAGTGTCGTAATTCTGAGTAGCCCTTTAGACGTTGAGGCTCGTCAAGAAGCGGCGAGAGAAATTGCTCGTTTTGCCCTTAAGAATCAGCAGGAGGAAATCCAATGAGCATCTTAGACGGAACAGTTTTAGGAACGACAAAAATCGTGGATCGCGGTTTGGCATCCGAGAAGTTCAATTTGGTAATCCTTTCTGACGGATATCAGGCAAGTGAGATGGCACAGTTTGAAGCTGATGCTCAATCTCTGGTTGACTATCTTTTCACGACTTCACCTTTCAATGATCTAGAGTTACAATGTGCGTTTAATGTTTATCGCATTAATGTTACCTCTACAGATAGCGGAGCAGATGATCCGGCAGGATCGTGTGGTGGTTTGGATACAACAGCCGCAACCTATTTTGATGCGACATTTTGTGGAGATGGAGCAATCCGCCGTTTGTTAACTGTTAATAATGCAACAGTCACTTCAGTTTTGAATGCTCAAGTGCCTGAGTGGGATCAAGGAATAGTCATTGTAAATAGTTCAATTTACGGTGGTTCTGGTGGTCAGATTGGTGTATTTTCAACAGGCGGTAATTGGCGAGAAGTAGCCATTCATGAGTTAGGACATTCTGCCTTTGGCTTGGCTGATGAGTATGAATATTATCAAGGTTGCGGCATCGATACAGATCGAAACAACCATCCTGGTGCAGAACCTGCTGAAGCGAACGTCACGGTAAATAGTAACCGAGCAACTATCAAATGGGGAGATTTGATCGCAGCAGCGACTCCCATGCCTACAACTAGTAATGCAGATTGTACACAATGCGATCCGCAGGCAAGCTCGGTTCCAGCAGGTACAGTTGGTGCATTTGAGGGAGCGCACTATTATCACTGTGGTGCTTTCCGACCAGAGTATAACTGCAAGATGCGGTCATTAAGCAATCCGTTTTGTGCAGTATGTGAACGTAGGATTCGCAAAGTTCTTGCACCTTATAGTTCTCCAACTACGGTTACGTTGGATACCCTCAGCATTAATTTTAATGATGTACCTGAAGGAACAACTACGGTTCGGGCGGCTGTTTTTACGATCAGTTCTTGCCTCACACTCAACTTTCAGATTGTGAGTAGTCCAACAGTCCTTACTGGCCCACCTGGTACTACATTTGGGACACCATTGGGTACGACAGTATCGTCAAGCCCTGGTGTTAATCCGCGCCATGTTAATGTATGGATTTCCTACACAGGCACAAATAATGGAGATATCGCAACAGGAACAGTTACTATCCGTTGTTTGGAAACTGGACAGGATTACGTAATTCCTATTGCAGCTAATACTGTAAGCCGTCCTACAGTTGCCGTTATGCTTGTGCTGGACAAGTCTGGCAGTATGTTGGATGACGCAGGTGATGGACGTACTAGAATTGACGTATTGCGTGAGTCAGCCGGTGTTTTTGTTGATGTCATTCAAGAAGATAACGGTATTGGTGTTGTTCGTTTTGCAACAGATGCAGAACCGACAATGGATGTTGATTTAGTGGGTCCACCGATCTTTGGTACAGGTAGGGTTAATGCGCGTGCGGCCGTGAGTGGACATACCCCTGATCCCAGTGGGTTAACTGCCATCGGGGATGGGGTTGAGTTGGGTAGCGCAAACCTATCTATGGCGACTGGTTTCGATGAACGAGCAATGATTGTCTTAACAGATGGACAAGAGACGGCTGCTAAGTATATTTCCGAAGTATCGGGTCTAATCTCAAGCAATCCTCGGATCTTTGGTATCGGATTAGGAACTGCTGAGCAAATCCAACCTGCTGCGCTCAATGCGCTGACCAATGGCAATAATGGTTATCTGTTGATGACTGGTACACTTGATGCCAATGATTACTTCCGTCTCAGCAAGTACTACTTACAGATCCTTGCTGGAGTAACAAATTCCGATATTGTGTTAGATCCTGAAGGATACGTGTTACCAGGGCAGATACATCGAATACCATTCTTGCTCAATGAAACAGACATTGACTCTGATATTGTATTACTTAGCCCAGCTCCGTCAGTTTTCCGTTTCCAGTTAGAAACTCCCAGTGGGCAAATCATTGAGCCTAGTCTTGCTGGCACTATACCTGGACTGTCTTTCATTGCAGGTAGTCGTAACAGCTACTACCGGGTAACGCTACCTGTTCTTGTTGAAGGGGTAGCCTCTCGTGAGGGACTGTGGCACGCAGTCTTGACCATTGATGAAAAACTCTACAAACGATACCTAAGCTCACTAGACAACTATCCTGATTTGCTGCGGAGTACACAGGCTCATGGGATGCGCTATAGCCTTAATGTTTACTCCTACTCAAATCTGAGAATGCGAGCACGGCTGCTACAAAACAGCCTGGAACCGGGAGCGTTACTTACTGTGCGAGCTGTATTGACAGAATATGACTTACCCATTCAACAACGCGCAACGGTAAGAGCAGACATGAAGCGTCCTGATGGCACAACCGCAGTTGTATCCCTTAGCGAGGTTGAGCCTGGTGTTTTTGAAACGTCCACAATAGCATCAATTCCCGGTACATATTATTTTCGTATACAGAGTAAAGGGAAAACTCTTCGGGATCGTCCTTTCACCCGTGAACAGATTGTGACTGGGGTAGTATGGCAAGGTGGAGATAATCCCTTTCCAGAAGGAGAAGAAAATTCCAAAGATGAATCCTTATGTCGATTGCTAAAGTGCCTGTCTAGTCGTGAGGTGCTTTCACCCAAGTTCGAGGAAGTACTTAAAGAGCGTGGCATTAATTTAGAAGTGTTCCGCAAGTGTTTAGAAGTGTGCTGTGGTAAGAAACAATCACGTTTAGTGGGTGACATCTCTACACAACGTTTATCTGAGGTCATTGGTTCAGAAATGTCGGGGTTAATCCGGAGCCTTGCCGCTCAAATTGAGCAGGAGCGTTAGGGAGCATCCCATTTTGGCAAATAGCCGGGAAAGGTCGATTTTAATTCGCGATTATTCATCGCGAATTAAATCTCTGTGTATACTTGCTTGAACGACTCAAGGGAACGGTTTTGGAGAGCAGCGGCTCTCGTGAGGGAGTCGCTGATTTTAATATCTACTCCATCTAGGGATTTTGGAATAATCTCCACAGTTTTTTCGTTATTAAGATTGGGACGAATGAAAAACTGTTTCCAACCAAACATTTAAGTAGTGTTTGTTGAAGTTCCAATAATACCGTGTAAATCTCATTAGAGCTTTAATAGAGGAATTATCATGGCTCGAGCCGATTTCAACTATATTCCCGTCAATCGCACCTTAACCGAAGACTTCACCCTTTTTCAGGCGGACTTTCCCGTCGAGTTCAGTTTCGGTCAGGCGGTGGTAGATGATGGATATCTGCTAATCACATGTCATAGCAAGGAGACAGACTAATGGAATTGGATCTGACAAATTTAGTAGGTCGTCAAGAATCAACCTCTAGTCTTGTACGCTTTGAGGATGAGACAGACGCAAACGCCCCTCGTCTAAACTATTCAGTCCCTTTGCCAGGTTTGTTCCAAGGCAAGTTTTACATTGAGATGGATTTCTTCAATGATCAGCTGCCTTGGACTGCAGCAGCTCGTGAGAATCGCACATTCATAGGCGTAATTAACAACTTCGTAGGCGAAGTGGAAGCTGGTCGCAACCCCAATATTCTTTCCCTAGATGAGATTGCTACCCTGCCACGGTCAGAGCCTCGTCCACCCAATCAGTCTCTCGGTTCTAATGTCCTGGTTTCCGACATCTCGGCTGTAATCACGGACGTTGGCGATAGTGAAAGGCGAGAAAATCCCGCACTGGTTGCCCCTATATCTAGCCAGCCACGCATGATGCGTGTGAACGACACTATCAAAGTCGTATTTGGTCAGTCTGAAGTGTCTCTAGATGAGATCGCTTCAAAAGCTTCCCAAGGCAAAGTGCCAGTTTTCTATCGTACCTTTGGGGGCAATCTAGAGCTTGACTATTTGCCTGAAGCTGAGGGACCGGAAGAAGCCAATCCACGCTTTCTAATCATTGAACACTACCGCCTTTATAGCTTCTTTGGGGACTATGGTGCAGGTAAAACAGTGGGCGTTTTTTCATTGATGCCTGGAGAGGAGACAACCTTATATATCCGCAACTGGCGGCGTACTGAAGACACTATTAAAGAAGCATCGAGCATCTTTGATTCTTTTACCTCAGAAGCCGCCGACGAGTTCGAGGTTGATCTGCAAAGTGAAATTACCAACAAGCAATCTCAATCAAAGAACCGCCAGGTTCATTCTTCCTATTCAGGCTCGGGAGAAATAAACTTGGGATTCAGGGACAAAGCAAAATTCAACACAAAGCACAGTGGCGAACTCACCCATGACAACACAACAACATCTGCTCGAGAGACGGTGACCAAAAACACAGCCAAGGTTACCAGCAAACACTCTTCCAAAGCGTCTTCTAAGCGTACAACCGAAGTCACGCAAGAACTGGAAAAAAAGACTGAACAAGAGTTTGAGCGGATCACGGAACGAAAGATCGCCAATACCAATCTTAGCCGAACGCTCAATATCGTCACTCGTGAGCTGAACCAGGAATTCAAGACCTATTTTGCGCTCACTGACGTCACCCTTGCATTTACAAATGATCTCAATGTATTTGAGTTCTTTCAAGTGCATCAGATTGACGAGATGCTGGAAAAATACATCGCCGAGACAGAGACTGGCGGTCTTGTTGACGACCTTGTTTCAATTACTCCAAGTAAGCCATTTGGGACTCAGCAACCCCGTAAATTTGTGCGTGATCGCTTATTACAGCAAATCAGCGAAGTTTACGACTTTCGAGGAACACGGCATGAATTTCTTGAAGAAGTTACTCTTTCTGATGATGGGGAAGAGATTTTTCCTCTCGGACAAGCACCTGCTGATCGTGACACTTACTATCGAGTTCGTCGAGCGAGGGATGCTGAAAGCACTAATCCATTTTATGAACCTGGCGAGGTGCCTGTTGAAGGCATTGTGATGAATGAAAGCAAATACACTCTGAGGACATCGGCAGTGATTATCGATGCATTGCTGGGACATGGAGTGGCTCTAGACAACTATGCTTTGGGGCTTCAGCAAGAGACCTTACGTGAGAAACAGTTGGAAAATCGTAAAGTCGAAGTTGCCCTCGAGCTGATTGAAACTGGTAATACTGAGGTGCTTGAGGCGTATCGCCAGATTTTTGGGTCGGTTGACAACGAGCTGTGACACCTGGAATTTCTATCCAATTGGTTAATCACTTGTTGTTGCAATACCTATTTCCCAGAGGAAAAACGATCAAACGAAGCGATGGGGAAATATTGAAACAACGTAGCGATTTTAGATTTGGGATTTCTAAATCCTGCCGCTAACGAAGAGTGTGGGGACAAGCCTCGCTATATGCAAAGCCGTTAGATGAATTCGACTTCATGATGGATAAGTAGGCTTGACCCCCCAAGAAATACTTTCATGGACTTTTGTTTGTCAATAGATCCAAGGATATAAGCAGATGAAAAATTCATCCATTTCCAAGCCAATTCCTGATGATTTAGCTCCCAATGGCGAAATCTCCAAAATTAACAACTTTGCACTCTTTAAGGGGCTAGATATTACAGATATCACAGTCCCCGATATAGGTTGCCCCTTAGCAATTGAAAAGCTCGAAAACTACAATCAGCATCTCAAAACTGAGGGGAACAAGCCTCTTAACACCCACTTCTACTTCCTCAGTGAAATTGAAGATGTGATTGGTGGCTGCAAGAATCTTCCTTGCTTCTTGAAAGCAGTAGCCAACACCAACTACAGCAACGCTACGTTAATTATCGATAAAGATTGCAAACTCTCTGAACCCTTGGTCATTCCATCTCGGTTTACCCTTGCAGGTGTTGGCATTGATGGTGCAGGTAGACTCATATTCGATAATCTTCCTGACGGTGTTTCTGCAATTCGTTTGGATAAAGTTGCTACCAATATTACTATCCGCGATCTGTCAATTGGACGCATCGGCGGTGGAGTCAATATCGGTATTGATGTCTCGCGTGCCAACAAAGTCTTCATCCGGGATGTAATTGTTACAGGCTTCTTTGCGGGGATTTATGGCAGTCGTCCTAATGCACAAGCGATTTCAGTCTATATAGACCGCTGTAGCGTCTTTCAAAACGATTACAACATTGTGATGCACAGAAACGCTTTCCACTGGAGAATTCGCGACTGCATTTTGAATCAAGCAAAATGTTGGGGTCTTCTGATCTTTGGTAAAGATAATGACCCAGTTCCACCACCTGAGAACAAGATGGTTTGGGGAAACGATTATTTGATATCTGGTTGTCGCTTTGAGGGAAGTGGAATTGGTGGCGCTTTGTTAGGTTCTCAGGCGGCGATGTTGATGAACAACCGTTTTGAGCAGAACGGTGGTGTCGGTGGTGTCGGCGTGAACATTCTACCATCGGCGACAGGAACTCGGATGGTATCTAACGTTATTAGCGGCAACCAGGTGCTTAACGAATCACAGGCACTTGAAACGAAACGGTGGGGAGATAGTGAAACAACGTAGCGATTTTAGCCTGAAGTTTTCCCCAGCCAAAAACTCTCCCACAGCCTCACCGATAGTTATAGCATTCGTGACTACAACCTGGTTTTTTGCTGCTCGGTAAGCTGGTCGGCATTTAAACCTTAATATCAGTAATGGCGAAAGCATTGTAGTGCGTTAAGCGAAGCCATGCCGCAGGCTTTGCATCTTGCTCGCTACTAATACCCAATTTAAATGCATGACAGCTTATTGGCTAACGATTAGGATAGCGAGTTTGCTCCAACAGTT
Organism: uncultured Coleofasciculus sp.; assembly: GCA_937127375.1. Classification (GTDB taxonomy): domain Bacteria; phylum Cyanobacteriota; class Cyanobacteriia; order Cyanobacteriales; family Coleofasciculaceae; genus Coleofasciculus. The sequence continues at coordinate 17,029 of CAKZMA010001435.1, forward strand.
GTTCGGCAGAGGCTGCCCACTGAGCATTACCTTGAGCCTGATAAAGGTCTCTAGCATATTGTAGAACTTGCTGGGCATCACGTAATCGATTTTGGCGCAGAAAGACTAAACCTGCCCCATAATAAGCATTGGCATAATTCGAGTTACTTTCAGCAGATTGGCGGAAGGCTTCTAGCGCTCCGTCTAAATCTCCCTGTTCAAATAAAATTGACCCTAGATTATAGTAAGCTTCAGGATATTGGGGACTAATTTTGATGGCTTGCTCAAATGCTGCTTTCGCCTGCTCAAGCTGCCCCTGTCGCAGATAAACCAGTCCCAAATGATACGCAGGTTCTGGCGCATTGCCGCTCAACTGCATCGCTTTCTGGAACGCTGCGATCGCAACTTCATATTCTTCCAATTTAGACAACTCTAGTTAAAATAAGGTGATCACAATCTCACCCATCAAGGGAGTTCTCAAAAATCGCAAATATGTGGAGGACTGACTGGGCAAGTTGGTTGTGCTCCTTCGGAGCTATCCGAAGAAATCGGATTCTCTGTAAGGTCAAGTCTGCCCAGATTTTGTAGTCCGGAAAGAGGACTGACATCTGTGATTTGGTTACCTTTGAGACGAAGATAAGTCAGATTTTGTAGTCCGGAAAGAGGACTGACATCTGTGATTTGGTTACCGTTGAGAATAAGCGAGGTCAGATTTTGTAGTCCGGAAAGAGGACTGACATCTGTGATTTGGTTACCGTTGAGACTAAGCGAGTTCAGATTTTGTAGTCCGGAAAGAGAACTAATATCTTCCATTTCGTTGCCGCTGAGACTAAGCGAGTTCAGATTTTGTAATTCTGCCAGAGGGCTGACATCTTGGATTTGGTTGAAGCTGAGCTGAAGCGTCTCCAGCTTGGTGAGTCCAGAAAGATGACTGACATCTGTGATTTGATTATATGTGAGATCAAGCCTCTTCAGGTTGGTGAGTCCAGGAAGAGGGCTAATAGTTTTGATTTGGTTACGGTTGAGACTAAGCGAGTTCAGATTTTGTAATTCTGCCAGAGGGCTGACATCTTGGATTTGGTTGAAGTTGAGATCAAGCGTCTCCAGCTTGGTGAGTTCTGCCAGAGGGCTGATATCTTGGATTTGGTTGAAGTTGAGATCAAGCCTCTTCAGGTTGGTGAGTCCAGAAAGAGGACTGACATCTTGGATTTGATTATATGTGAGCTTAAGAAACGTCAGGTTGGTGAGTCCAGAAAGAGGGTTAATATCTGTGATTTGGTTGTCTTCGAGGTCAAGCCATTTCAGATTTTGTAATTCTGCCAGAGGGCTAATATCTGTGATTTGGTTTAACTTGAGCTCAAGCGCCTTCAGGTTGGTGAGTTGGGAAAGAGGGCTAATATCTTTGATTTGGTTGAGAACTAGGAAAAGTCCTTTCAGGTTGGTGAATTCAGAAAGAGGGCTAATATCTGTGATTTGGTTGTCTTCGAGGTGAAGCCATGTCAGATTTTGTAATCCTGCCAGAGAGCTAATATCTGTGATTTGGTTGCCGTAGAGGTGAAGCCGTTTCAGATTTTGTAGTTCGGCTAAAGGACTGATAGTTGTAATTTGGTTGTTTTCGAGATTAAGGAACTCCAGGTTGGTAAGTTCTGCTAGAGAGTTAACATCAGCAATTTGGTTGCTGCTGAGGGAAAGCTCAGTCAGGTTGGTGAGTTCTGTTAAAGGACAAATATCTGTGATTTGGTTGCGTCTGAGGGTAAGATACTTCAGATTGGTGAGTTCTGTTAAAGGGCAAATATCTGTGATTTGGTTGCCGTCGAGGTGAAGCGACTCCAGGTTGGTAAGTTCTGATAAGGGACTCAGATCACTGATTTCTTGGCTGCGGAGGTTAAGCTCAGTGCGACTTGACAGATTTTCGGCAGCAAGTTCACAATCATTGGTGCCTACTTCTGCTAACAGCACCTGTACTGTTCGTCCCGCCTCGACTGATAAATCGGCTTGGTTTTGACACAACTCTTTAAAAGAACTCCCATGACTAGGTTCAGCAGCTTGAGTGACCCCCCATCCCCAACTACTGAACGCCCATATATGGATTAGCAGAGCAACGGCGCTAGTTGATTTCATCGTTAGTAAACTTACCCTAAGTTTTGATGGCTCTTAATGTTAAAGTATAATCAAATATCAGGAATTTTCTCGGAATAGGCAGGCATTGGCTTATCGGAAAATCTCCCATAATTTTTGAATATCCGTATAAATACTTATAACAAAAAAGATATCGCATATTTCCCCTACCGATGAAAGATAGAGAAATGAACCACAATCTGTATTTTCCCTTGATGGAGGACTGAACCATGGGTCTAAAATTAGTCAGCCTCAGCTTTGCTACTCTGCTGCTGGCGCTAACGTCTGCCGTCTTACCACCGACATTGAGTCTATCGCCTGCAGTCGCACAAACACTTTCTGACCAAGACCAAGCTCAGAAAGCTAAAGCTGATCGGTTGCTGAGAGAAGGTGGACGTCGGAATGCCTGGAATAACGTTGAAAGAGCATTAAGCAATTTCGAGGACGCCTTATTAATTTATCAAGAAATAGGCGACAAGGCGGGTATAGGAGAAACCCTTTACCATATTGGGGAAGTTTACGAAGAGATAGAAGACTATGATCAGGCGTTGAATTACTACCAGCAATTTTTGCGAATAAGTAGAGAACTCGACAATAGCGATAGGGAAAGAACCGCCCTGATTCTGATCTCAAATCTGTATCGTACCTATGGTATTCATCTCGTCGAGCAAAATCAGTATCGAGAAGCCTTAGATAAATTCCAGCAAGCCTTAGTTATTTACCGAAAAATTCGTTCTAAAAGATCGCAATGGTACACGCTTAAGAGCATGGGCTTTGTTTACAGAATCTTAGGAGAGTACCAATTAGCGTTGGCAGCCTATCAGCGAGCCTTATCGATTGAGCCGGACATGGCTTTATTTGCCGGGGATGACGTCAATTTCGAGGTCGGGCAGATTTATGAGTTACTCGGACAATATGACCTAGCTTTGGAGTCTTATCAGAAAGCCCTAGAAATTGCCAAAAGCACAAGCTATAAATTACATAACGGTAGGGTTATTAACTATCCGAATGCAGTGAAAGCACTCAATGCTATTGGGGATGTTCACTTCCAGCTCAAACAGTACGAATTAGCCTTAGATTTTTACCAGCAAGCTTTAGGCGACCTCAAAACAGTTAGCGACAGGGGGGATAAAGAAGGAAAAAAATTGCTGGAAGGATTGACTCTCAATAATATTGGTATGGTTTATTTCAAACAGGGAAACCAAGAATTAGCTTTGGAGTTCTTACAGCAAGCTTTTACCATTAGCAAATCATTTGATAACCAGCAATTAAAAGAGTTGTTTCTCAGCAATATAGGCAGAGTTCACTTTGAACTAGAGCAGTACGGATTAGCCTGGAATTTCTACCAGCAAGCTTTACTAATTGCCCAGGAAACGGGTGACAAAGCAGATCAAGGACATACGCTCAATAATATTGGTTATTTGCTAGAGGCACAGAATCAGCCAGAATTAGCGATTATCTTCTTCAAGCAGGCAGTCAATATTAGAGAAGCGATTCGGGATAATATCAAAGGACTTTCCCAAGACCAACAGGAATCCTACACTGAAACCATTGCTGAGGATTATCGCCATTTAGCTGACTTATTATTACAACAAAACCGTATCCTCGAAGCCCAACGAGTTCTCGATTTACTCAAAGTCCAAGAACTCGACGATTATTTTAACAACGTGCGCGGTACAGGAAATACAGCCAAAGGCGTACCCAATTTACCCCCAGAACAACAAGTTACAGAAAACTACCAAGCCATTCTTGATCAAGCCATTACTTTGGGTAAAGAACTGACCCAATTGCGACAGAAAAGTAATCGTACTCCCGCAGAGGAACAGCGCATCGCTCAACTCGTGGCAACTCAAGAAATCATTCTCGCCGATTTCAACACCTTTATCGAAAGTGACGAAGTAGAAGCCCTGATTGCTCAACTCACTCCCAAGACACGCAAACCTGATTTAGTAGACGACTTAGAAGACTTTATTGGCTTACAAGATAACCTCAAAAATCTCCACCAAAATGCCGTCCTTCTCTATCCCCTAATTCTAGAGGATCGCATCGAACTTATCCTTACCACTCCTGAATCTCCCCCTATCCGTCGTACTGTCACCGTTACTAAAGAACAACTTAATCAGGAAATTTTAACGTTACATCAAGCCTTACGAAACCCTACCTATAATGCTAAAGCTCCAGCCCAAAAGCTCTACAACTGGCTGATTAAACCCTTAGAAAATGACCTTGCCGCAGCAGATGCCAAAACCCTGATCTACGCCCCCGACGGACAACTCCGCTACATTCCGCTTGCGGCTTTGCACGATGGTGAACAATGGTTAGTCCAACGCTACCGCATCAATAATATTACGGCGGCTTCTCTGACTGAACTCAACACAAAACCCCAATCCCAACTCAAAATTCTGGCTGGGGCATTTACGCAAGGACACTACAGCTTTACCATGGGTCAAGAACAGTTTGACTTTGGCGGTTTACCCTATGCTGGAGTGGAAGTGAAAACGTTAGCCGAAACGGTTCCCAATACCACTCAACTCTTTGATAACGCCTTCAATCTTGAAGACACGAAACCGAAAATGGGTG
>CAKZMA010001436.1 GCA_937127375.1 uncultured Coleofasciculus sp.
AACTAAAAGTTTTATTTATATTAGCACCGACAAGAGACAGTTCCTCAACTTGAGCTATAGCAAAAGTTTAGACGGTTGCTATACTTCTTGCTGATTTCATCGCATCGCCCTCGACTGTTCAAACGGCGGTAGGCTGGAGTCATGCCAACGTGCGATCGCGAGGATTCCGAGTCCTAGAGATACCGGATGAGTTGGAGTTGACTGAAGCGATTGCTTGGATTAACCGCCGCGCTTGTCCTGATGATGGCACGTACTGCTACCGCGATCGCACTCCCTTATCTCGTACTGAAACTGGAGTCGTCACTAAACCCGGTAAATTTTGGGTCGATGAACGGGTGATGCGAGTTCCCTATTATGGCATCTATCAAGTCAGCAACGAGAGGTTGGAAAGGTGCGTTACGCTACGCTAACACACCCTACATATCGAGGCTTTGCGTAAGTTCTATAAATGACATAGAACAAATGACCAATAACCAATGACCAATGACCAATGACATAGAACAAATGACCAATTATAATTGCCCTCGAATTGTCGGAAATTGGGCTAAAGTATCCGGGAGAATATCCCAGTCAAACTGTTGCAATTGCTCCGAAATTGTTGTCGCATAATCCCATAACGGTTTCGAGTGATACTCCCGCGCCATACGCTGTAATCGGTCGGCAAACTCCTGAACTTCCCGACGTTTCATTGTTTTACATAATGATGGCAAAACCGTTTCTTCCTCCTGCCGCAATTGTTCAATGAGTTCAGCTTTTTTAGCTTGGTAAATGGTGTCATCAAACGAGATATCTGCTGTTACTTCATGACGTTCTACCGAAGCGTCTCTACTAGATTCCAGACGTTCCATCGAAACGTCTCTACCCGCTTCCCCTGTTTCTGGCAGGGCTTGAATCTGGGGAAAGATTAAGGTAAAAGTTGACCCTTGTCCCAGTTGACTTTGGAGTTCAAGTTTACCGCCTAAAAGCTGCGTTAATCGTTGGCTAATCGTTAACCCTAACCCCATGCCGCCGTATTTGCGTGTGGTTGTGCTATCGCGTTGGGTAAAGAAATCAAAGATCCGTTCTTGTTGTTCAGGTTCAATGCCAATTCCTGTATCAGAAATCGCCATCTTGAGACTGATCATTTGTGCGGCGTTCCTCGGTATTTCTGCCTCTAGGCTTTCCGTTTCTACGTGAATACGGATAGCCCCTTGTTCGGTAAACTTAATCGCATTGCTAAGTAGGTGAATAAGAATTTGGTACAGGTGGGCTTGATCAAAATGAATAATCGTCGGTACAGTCTCGGCAATATCCGTCTGTAGAGTTAGCTTTTTCTGGGCAGCTTGAGGGGCAAAAATCTGGTCAATGTTCCGAATCAATACCCGTAAATTTAGGGGGTGATAATTGAGTTTAATTTGTTGGGCGTCTAGTCGAGAGAGGTCTAATATTGTATTGATTAACGTCAACAAACTTTCACTATTGGTAGCGATTGACTCTAGATAGGAACGCTGCTGGGCATCCGTTATCTTGTGTTGCAATAATTGACAAGCGCCGAGGATTCCATTCATCGGGGTGCGAAGTTCATGGCTCATATTTCCCAGAAATTCACTTTTGGCACGGTTGGCAACTTCGGCGGCTTGTTTAGCTTGATCGAGTTCTTGGTTTTGCTGCTCAAGTAAAGCTTGCTGCTGTTTTTCGCGCTCAAGTTGTTGGGCTTGGGCGATAGCAATCCCAACTTGGGCGGCGATGGCTTCTAAAAGTTCAATTTCATCAGCTTGCCAATGACGGTAGCGATCGCACTGATGTACACAAATGATACCGTTGACTTGTCCTTGATAGAAGGTACCCACGGTGAGCATGGATTTTAACTCAAGTTGGCGGGCAAGGGGTTGAACGGGTGCCAAGAAGGGAGTAGTATACACATCATCATAGGCAAGGGCTGACTCTTGCTGGAGTATCTGTTGAAAATGAGGATTACCCGTCATCGGAATTTCAACCCCGATGAGGGAGCGATAGTCACCCTCTAGATACTCTGCCACAATCGGGATTTGGGGCGTGGGTGTCGCCTGATAACGGAGAATTAAACACCGATTGGCACCAAAGGCTTGTCCCACTTGAGTGACTGTGGTGGTAAAAATTGCCTGACTATCTAGACTCTGACGGATTTGGTTGGTAATGGTTTGCTGGAGGACTTGCCGTTGTAAGCTAGCCTCTAGAGCTATTTCCGCTTGTTTGCGCTGGGTGATATTCGTGGCGCTGGCAATAATTCGGTAAATTTTTCCAGAGGGTTGGCGTAAGGGGGTGAGAGTGGTTAACCACCAAGTTTCTATCTCCTGGTAAACAAACCGTTCTTCTAGAGAAATCGACTCTCCCGCTCTGACACAGGCATCATAATGCCGTATCCACACCGATGCCATGTCTGAGGGGAAAGCCTCCCTCACCGTTTTACCGCGCATCTGCTCCACAGGCATGATACTCTGGCGTTCAAAGGCAGGATTAAAGTCAACGCAGCGATATTCTCCCCTGCGGAGTACCGCTAAGACTATAATTAATTGGTCTACACCCTGCCAGATACTGCTGAGAAAGGCTTCTCGCTGTTCTAACTCAGTTTGAATGGCTAGGCGTTCCTCGATTTGCTGGTATAGTTCCTGATTCGCTATGGATAACGCCTGGGTGCGTTGGGCGACAAGGTTTTCCAGAGTTTCATTCATACTTTGCAGCGCTTGTTCTACCTGTTTACGCTGGGTTAAGTCTTCGGCTATCCCAGCGAAACGATAGACTTGTCCAGATTCATCCTGAATAGGAAAGCCGCGACTGTGAATCCAACGCACTTCTCCATTGGGTTTGAGCAAGCGATATTCCACATCAAAGCGACCTTGGGCGATAGTGGTGGTAAGCTGATCGGTGATGCGATCGCGATCGTCTGGATGGATGGCTTCTAGCCAGATATAAGGATTGTCATAAAATGCTGCTGGCGAAATCCCCCACATCTGTTCCACGGTGGGATTAATATAGAGAACCTGAAAAGGTGCAATCTGACAGATATAAAACACATCCCGAATATTATCCGCCATTTGCCGAAACTTCTGTTCACTGTCACCCAGGGCATTTTCGGCTTCGGCGCGTTTCAATTCAGCACTAATCTGCAAGGCGCAGGATTGCAAAATTTCCTGTTTAAATTCAATCTCTGTATCTGTAAGCTTTTGACGGCTGAGGAAGCAAATAACACCCCAGGGTTCTCCGTCAGTATTCACTAAAGGAACGCCCAAATAGGACTCAATTTCCTTCTCTTGCAACCACCTATCCAGGGGAAACTGCTGCTGTACATTTTCAGGACAGATACACAAACCCTGACGAATGACAGTGTCACAGGGCGTATTGGTGATATCCAACTCACAATTGTCTAAGAGTTGATTGTGGTGAGTATAGGCAATGGTTTGAATGCGATTCGGACTAATCAGTTTCTCCACCAAGCCATAATCTATCTCTAAAAGTTGGGTCAGATATAACATTAAGGATTGGCAGAATGTTTCCCCTGTCTTATTTAACAGAGTCCCCGTCATCTCTTCCCAGATAGCCGTGCGTTTTTGATAGTCGGTGATATCCCGCGCCACAGCATGAATTAGCCCCTCTGGAGTTGATATAGACGTCCAACACAACCAGCAATAGGAACCATTTTTAGTTCGATAGCGATTCTTAAATTGGGCAATCATCTGACCTGAAGCTAATTGCTC
>CAKZMA010001437.1 GCA_937127375.1 uncultured Coleofasciculus sp.
TGGGGAAGATGGGGAAGATGGGAGAGATAAGCGAGATTATGTAGGGGCGGGTTTCACTACTATCTTTTCGGTTACACCCAGATGTAACTAAACCCGCCCCGACTGTACGAATGACGTAGCTTGCTTCTCAAGGGAAGCGAGTATGACCAATGACCAATGACAGCACGATTGTGAATGGTTTGTTAAAAAATAATAAGGAGTCGCGCTGACTCTAGCGGCTTGATGCACCAAAATCTTTGAATGAATCGGTTTGATATGGCTAACTCAAATGTCTCCGTTAATCCAGACACAACCCTCAATGGCTTCTCTAGTGATTCTCAGCCCAGTCTTTCTGCGGCGGCGGCTCATCTCATATCAACCGATTCTTTTACTAAACGGCATATTGGTGTCAATGCTGAAGATGTAGGGAAAATGCTGGATGTTTTGGGTTACTCCAGCCTGGATGAACTGATTGATGTCGCGGTTCCCTCAACCATTCGGCTGAATCATCCCCTCAACTTACCCTCCGCCCAAAGTGAAAAAGCTGCCCTTGCCCACCTTCAGGACATTGCCTCAAAAAACCGGGTGTTTCGCTCGTTCATTGGTATGGGGTATCACGACTGTATCACCCCACCCGTGATCCAGCGGAATATTCTGGAAAATCCGGGTTGGTATACCGCCTACACTCCCTATCAAGCTGAAATTGCTCAAGGGCGTCTGGAGGCGTTGCTAAACTTTCAAACCCTAATTATTGATTTAACGGGTTTGGATATCGCTAATTCGTCGTTACTGGATGAGGGAACAGCATCGGCGGAAGCGATGAGTATGAGTTATGGCTTGTGTAAAACCAAAGCCAATGCCTTCTTTGTCTCCCAGGATTGCCATCCACAAACAATTCAGGTGGTGCAAACGCGGGCGAAACCGTTGGGAATTGAGATTATTGTTGGGGATCATCAGACGTTTGACGTTGAGTCGCCGATTTTTGGGGCATTACTGCAATATCCGGCGACTGATGGCACGATTTACGATTATCGGGAGTTTGTAACGAAGGTGCATGATGCGGGGGGTTTAGTCACGGTGGCGGCTGATCCCTTGAGTCTTACCCTGCTGACACCGCCGGGTGAATTCGGTGCAGATATTGCCGTGGGAACGACGCAACGCTTGGGTGTTCCCCTGGGATATGGTGGACCTCATGCGGCATATTTTGCTACCCGTGAGGCGTATAAACGGCAGGTTCCGGGGCGAATTGTGGGGGTGTCTAAAGATGCCCAAGGTAAACCCGCTTTGCGCCTTGCCTTGCAAACTCGGGAACAGCATATCCGGCGGGATAAAGCCACGAGTAATATTTGTACAGCCCAAGTCTTGCTGGCGGTGATTGCCAGTATGTACGCGGTTTATCATGGACCAGAGGGACTTAAGCAAATTGCTCAGCGGGTGCATCGGTTAACGGTGATATTGGCAGCCGGGTTGGAACGTTTGGGTTATAACATTAGCTCACAACCCTTCTTTGATACGGTGCGGGTTGAGTTAGATAGCCAGGAAATCGGCGATATTCTCAAGGTGGCAGAAGCCAAGGGGATGAATCTGCGGGTGTTGGATGAAAGTGCGATCGCGATTACTCTGGATGAAGTGACAACGTTCCCAGATGTGGTGACTCTCCTGGATATTTTTGGATCAGTTGGCGTTGAAGGCATTGATTCGCTACCGTTTCCCGTGGATTCCCTGCTAAAACGAGAGATTAAGGGGTTTGAACCGCCTTTTGCCCGCACCAGTGCCTATCTTACTGAGTCGGTTTTTCACCGTTATCATTCAGAAAGCGAGTTATTGCGTTATCTTCATCGTCTCCAAGCCAAGGATTTATCCCTCACCACTTCGATGATTCCCTTGGGTTCCTGTACGATGAAACTCAATGGCACCGCCGAAATGATGCCAATTACCTGGGCGGAATTTAGCCAGATTCATCCCTTCGCCCCCTTATCTCAAACCCAGGGCTATCAGATTTTATTCCAGCAGCTTGAGGCATGGTTAGCAGAAATTACCGGGTTTGCTGGGATTTCCTTACAACCGAATGCGGGGGCGCAAGGGGAATATGCGGGATTGCTGGTGATTCGCCAGTATCATGAACATCGGGATGAGGGACATCGCCAGATTTGTTTGATTCCCCAATCCGCCCACGGGACTAATCCGGCGAGTGCGGTTATGGCAGGATTAAAGGTGGTTGCTGTTACCTGTGATCACCAAGGAAATATCGATTTAGCGGATTTGAAGGCAAAGGCAGAAAAGCACAGCCAGAATTTAGCCGCGTTGATGGTGACATATCCGTCTACCCATGGCGTTTTTGAGGAAGACATTCGCGAAATTTGCGATACGATTCACGCTCATGGTGGACAGGTGTATCTGGATGGGGCGAATATGAATGCCCAAGTGGGATTATGTCGTCCTGGGGATTATGGGGCGGATGTTTGCCATTTAAATTTACACAAAACTTTTTGTATTCCTCACGGAGGTGGGGGTCCGGGGATGGGACCGATTGGGGTACAGTCGCATTTAGTGCCGTTTTTGCCGGATGTGTCGTTTGTGAAAGGTTATGGATCGGTGACAAATAACGATTCTGTGGGCGTTGTGGCGTCAGCCCCTTGGGGAAGTGCCAGTATTTTACCGATTTCCTGGATGTATATTGCTTTGATGGGGGCAGATGGGTTAACGGAAGCGACAAAGGTGGCGATTTTGAATGCGAATTATATTGCCCATCGCTTAGCGCCTTATTATCCGATTCTGTATCAGGGGAAATCGGGTTTGGTGGCGCATGAATGTATTTTAGATTTGCGGGGTTTGAAAAAGTCTGCTGGGGTAGAGGTGGATGATATTGCCAAGCGGTTAATGGATTATGGGTTCCATGCACCCACTGTTTCGTGGCCCGTTGCGGGAACCATGATGGTGGAACCCACCGAAAGTGAGTCGAAGGAGGAGTTGGATCGATTCTGTGAGGCGATGATTGGGATTCGCCACGAGGTTAAGGCGATTGAATCTGGGGAGGTTGATCAGGAGAATAATCTGCTGAAAAATGCCCCCCATACGGCAGAGGTGTTAATTTCTGGGGAATGGAATCGCCCCTATTCTCGCGAACAAGCGGCTTATCCTGCACCCTGGACAAGGGAACACAAGTTCTGGACAGCAGTAGGGCGGATTAACAATGCCTTTGGCGATCGCAATCTGGTTTGTTCTTGTGTGGGGATGGAAGCGTATAGCCAGGATTAATTGGATTGTAGGGGCGGGTTTGACGGATAAGGTTATTGAGTTTAAGCGATCGCGTAGGGGCTTGGTTACCAAGCCCTTCAAGCCCTTGGTCACCAAGCTAGGATCAAAGTAAGCTCAAACCTAGCGCTGGAGGTATGATTTTGACTAACAATTCTCCCGGTTCAAACCAAGACTGGGATTGGGCAATGTGGAGTGTTGACGCGGTTCAGGGGGAACTTCACTACAAACGCGCCCAAGACTCTTTGCGTGAGTTAGTCAGCAATCTTGACTTAACCTGCCAAGAACAAGCGGGGTTAGAATCGGAAATTGAGGATTTAGCCAATCTCTTGGACAAGCTAGAACACAGTTGTGTGCAACTCGCGGCTTTTGGTATGGTTGGACGGGGTAAATCCTCGGTACTGAATGCGTTATTAGGACAACCTGTGTTTGAAACCGGGGCGTTGCATGGGGTGACTCGGAATGCTCAAACGGCGAATTGGCAGTTAAGTCAGGAAACCTTGGCAAACACGGATCAGGAAATCCTGCGCGTGGCTTTGCCGAGTATTGGGGAGTCCCAAATTCAGTTTATTGATACGCCAGGGATTGATGAAGTCCATGGGGAAACCCGCGAGGCGTTAGCGGTAACGGTTGCCAGACAAGCGGATCTGATTCTATTTATTATCGCCGGGGATATCACCAAAGTCGAATATGAAGCCCTGTCTCTATTACGAGATAGTGGGAAGCCAATGCTATTGGTGTTTAATAAAATTGACCAATATCCCGAAGCCGATCGCGAGGCGATTTATCGTAAAATACGCGATGAACGGGTGAAACAGTTGTTGTCTCCGGCTGAAATTGTTCGGGTGGCGGCTGCACCGTTAGAAGCAGTAGCTGTGCGTCGTGCTGATGGGAGTCGGGCGATTCAACGGCGTCTGGGAACTCCCCAGATAGAAGAATTAAAGCTAAAAATATTGGAAATTTTGCACCGGGAAGGTAAATCCTTAGTCGCCCTAAATTCGATGATGTACGCGGGTGAGGTGAATGAACAACTGGTGCAACGGAAAATGGCGATTCGGGACGAAAGTGCCAATCAGGTGATCTGGAAAGCGGTGATGACCAAAGCCGTCGCGATCGCACTCAATCCAGTTACGGTTCTGGATCTACTCACGGCAACGGTTGTAGACGTGGTGATGATTCTAGCATTATCTCGCCTCTACGGTATCTCCATGACCCAGCAAGGTGCGGTGGGATTGCTTCAGAAAATTGCTCTGAGTATGGGCGGAATTGGTGCCAGCGAAGTTTTAGCTACATTGGGATTGAGTAGTATTAAGGGATTGTTAGGGCTTTCTGCACCTGCAACGGGAGGAGTTACCTTAGCACCTTATCTGTCTGTCGCCATGACTCAGGCGGGTGTCGCGGGGGTTTCTACTTATGCAATTGGACAAGTGACGAAAGTTTATTTAGCCAATGGTGCGTCTTGGGGAGAAGATGCTCCGAAAACTGTCGTCAGTCGCATTCTGGAATCATTAGATGAAACGTCAATTCTCAATCGGATTAAAGGAGAATTGGCAGCGAAATTAGGAAGTACGTCTTAATCTCAACCCCTCACCCCCAGCCCCTCTCCCCCGGTGGGAGAAGGGTTGGGGGTGAGGGGGCTGTAGCTTAAGTTGACACCCATGGGCATTGCTGTACCTTTATTTTTTTGGCTACCATACATGACATAAGACGTAGCT
>CAKZMA010001438.1 GCA_937127375.1 uncultured Coleofasciculus sp.
ATGATTGTTGTAGTTGCGCTCTTCGACATCCAACATTACAAATTTGTTACCTGAACTGATGACGGCGGCTGATTTTTTCTCTCATGATTGCACATGAGCGCAAAAAACGGGGGAGTTAGGGGCAGAGGGGGTAGAGACGTGCCATGGCGCGTCTGGGAGCTGGGAAATTGGGAGCAACTATAGTCTAGTATCAAATTGGGATCGGTCTTGGTCTTTGTCAACAATTAACTGTTGTTCGTTCGTGCGAGGTTGAATTTTAGTTATGGCATCAGTGAACCCAGATCCACAGGTAGCAGTCAACCCCTTACCGGAGTCCGCTAAACATTCAGCAGACCTCTTATTAAGTTTAGCCACAGGTCCAATGATTGTAGGGGTGATTTCCCTAAACACAATTGGCTCATGGCTGCAACAGGTAGGGGAAGCCAGCGAGGAAGTCTTTCGGGGCGATCGCTTACCGATTCTCCCCTTCCCGGATACGCCTCCTTCCCCCTCTAACGACTAGCGCAGCGGGCATAAAAATACTTGACTTCGTAGATACGATGAAGCTGGGGGAGCTGGGGGAGCAGAGGGAGCAGAGGGAGCAGAGGGAGCAGAGGGAGCGGGGGGAGCAATGTAGAGACGTGCCATGGCGCGTCTGGGAGCTGGGGGAGCGGGGGGAGATGTTAGCTGTTCAGTTATTTCTGCCCGGATGCACTAGTGTAGGTGGGAAACTTCAACGAATTTGTCAATAATGAAACTATACAGGGTAGCATTAACCCCGTACAATGGATCATCCTTGTCTTACTGCCAACAGACCCTATGAGTTCTCTCCTCCACTCATCCAATCAGGAATTGACCATCCCATCTACATCCCAATCCAAACTCCTGTTGCGTCACCGCATCAAAGTTGTGGAACAGTTGTGGGAGTCGGTTCTCCTTTCTGAATGTGGTCAAGAACTGGTCGATTTGCTGGCGTCTTTGCGCCAATTAAGTTCGCCAGAAGGACAAGCCACGGGATTTTCGCTTTCATCGATTCCGGAAGTGATCGAAGGGCTTGACCTTAACGCCGCGATTCGGGCATCTCGTGCTTTTGCGCTTTATTTCCAACTGATTAATGGTGTCGAACAACATTACGAACAGCGCGATCAACAACTTTTGCGACGGGCTACCTACAATACATTAGCGGGGAGCGATCGCACCTCTCGCACCTCGATGAAAGCTAATGGCAGTTCACTCCAAGCATCCAACAACGGTGACGAGGCTAAACCATCCGGGAGTGAACCGATGGCGGATTTATTAGAAAAACGTTGGCAGGACGATAGAAAAGCCGCAAATACCAACAGTACCTTCCATTGGCTATTTCCTTATCTACGTGAGCTCAACGTACCCCCCCAGCATATTCAGCGGCTAATTGATAATCTAGATATTCGCCTAGTCTTTACCGCACACCCAACAGAAATTGTCCGACATACGATTCGACAAAAACAGCGGCGTATTTCTACAATCCTGCAACAGCTTGACCAAGCCGAGGAAGCATCACGGGCTTTAGGATTGAACTCATCCTGGGAAGTAGAAGACTACACTGAACAACTTAGAGAAGAGATTCGGTTGTGGTGGCGTACCGATGAACTGCATCAATTTAAGCCCACGGTTCTGGATGAGGTGGATTACACCCTCCACTATTTTCAAGAAGTCTTATTTGATGCCATTCCCCAACTCTATCACCGCTTAAAACAGGGTATACAATCGTCCTTTCCCTGGCTGAATCCACCCCGGAAAAACTTCTGTAAGTTTGGCTCTTGGGTGGGATCGGATCGGGACGGAAACCCCTCCGTTAAACCGGAAGTGACCTGGCAAACGGCTTGCTATCAGAGAAATCTGGTTCTGGAAAAATATATCCACTCGGTTAAACATCTGAACAATTTGTTGAGCTTGTCACTGCACTGGAGTGATGTCCTACCGGAACTATTGGACTCTCTGGAGCAAGATCGCTCCCAAATACCGGAGGTTTATGAGCAACTGGCGATTCGTTACCGCCAAGAACCCTATCGCCTCAAACTTTCCTACATTCAGCAACGACTGGAAAATACACTGGAGCGTAATCTCCACCTTTCTGAGTGCAAACCACTACAGGCAATTGGTCTGGAAACGACTAACCCCTGCATTTACAACTCTGACCAGGAATTTTTGGCAGAATTACGACTGATTCAACGGAATCTAGCCGAGACGGGGTTAAGTTGTCAGGAACTAGAGACGCTGATCTGTCAGGTGGAAATTTATGGGTTTAATCTGGCACACCTAGATATTCGTCAGGAAAGTTCTCGTCATAGTGATACGATGCACGAGATTACCGACTATCTACAGATTCTACCCAAGCCCTATAACGAATTATCCGAAGCCGAACGCACCGAATGGTTAACCAACGAGTTACCCACGCGCCGCCCCTTAATTCCGGGTGAACTCCCCTTTTCTCCAGAAGCCTGTGAAACCATAGAAACTTTCCGCATGTTGCGGCGGCTGCAACAAGAGTTTGGTGAACAAATTTGCCAAACATACATTATTAGCATGAGCCATGAAGCCAGCGACTTGTTGGAAGTGTTGCTCTTGGCTCAGGAAGCTGGACTCTATGATCCAGCAACCGGAAGGAGTAGTATTCAGGTTGTCCCCTTATTTGAAACGGTAGATGACTTAAAACGAGCGCCAAGGGTGATGAAATCCCTGTTTGAGTTACCCCTGTATCGGGCGTGTTTAGCCGGCGGTTATCAGGCGCTGAAGGATTACGAAAAGACGATGGCTGACCAGGGTTCTCCTGCTTTCCCATCTTATCCTCAACCGTTGCAGGAGATAATGCTGGGCTACTCAGACAGTAATAAGGATTCTGGGTTCTTAAGCAGTAATTGGGAAATTCACAAAGCCCAAAAAGCCCTACAGCAAATTGCCGAAGACTATGGGATTGCTGTACGTATTTTCCACGGACGCGGCGGTTCCGTGGGGCGTGGCGGTGGACCGACGTATGAGGCGATTCTGGCGCAACCCGGGCGGAGTATCCAGGGACGGATTAAGATTACGGAACAGGGCGAGGTGCTGGCGTCGAAGTATTCTCTGCCAGAGTTGGCACTTTATCACCTGGAAACGGTAACCACGGCGGTGATTCAAGCGAGTCTTTTGGGAAGCGGCTTTGATAACCTGGAACCGTGGAACGAAATCATGGAAGAATTGGCGGTGCGATCGCGCCAACATTATCGGGGGTTTGTGTATGAGCAGCCGGATTTCTTGGATTTCTTTAATGAAGTGACGCCGATTCAGGAAATTAGCCAGTTGCAAATCAGTTCCCGTCCCACTCGTCGCGGTGGTAAGAAAGATTTTAGCAGTCTGCGGGCAATTCCTTGGGTGTTTAGTTGGACGCAAAGTCGTTTCTTATTACCCAGTTGGTATGGTGTGGGTGCGGCGTTGAAAGGGTTTTTGGATGAAGAACCCGAAGAAAATTTGAAGCTGTTGCGTTATTTTTACTTCAAGTGGCCCTTTTTTAAGATGGTCATTTCCAAGGTAGAGATGACGTTAGCAAAAGTGGATTTGCAAATTGCGGGTCATTATGTGGAGAAATTGGCCCATCCCGATGATCGAGAACGGTTTGATCGGTTATTCCAGCAAATTAGCGAGGAATTTAACTTGACTCGTGAGATAATCTCGTTAATTACCGGACATAAGCAGTTACTGGATGGTGATCCAGAGTTACAGCGATCGGTACACTTGCGGAATGGTACGATTGTTCCCCTGGGTTTCTTGCAAGTCTCTTTGCTGAAACGGTTGCGCCAGCATAGCAGTCAGATGGCATCGGGGTTTGTCCAATCTCGGTATAGTAAAGGTGAGTTACTGCGGGGTGCGTTGTTGACAATTAACGGGATTGCTGCGGGTATGCGGAATACGGGTTGATTGTTATTGGTCATTGGTCATTGGTCGTTGTAGGGGCGACCCGCCTGCACTAATGAACAACATCAATGTACTTAATAAACTCGGGTCGCCCTCCACTGGCGCTGGCGCTTAAAACCTTGCCAGCATTGGTTTTTACCTTAAGTTGACACCAATGTCGCCCCTACAGAAGTCTCGTCAGCACCGGGCTACGGATCTAACTTAGGCAAACTGATGATATAGCGATCGCCTGATTCCGACAAACCCTGTACCGCCAGTTTTCCGTGGTGGAGTTCGGCTAAATGACAACTGAGGAATAAGCCCAAACTTTCACGCGAATCGGTTTTCAGCAGCATTTCCTTCCCATTTACCATCAAGGTTTTGGACATGGAGACACTGGACAAAATGGGCGTTTTCAATGTCAAAGAAACAGGGGAAGCCGCCTCACCGTTTTGCTTTGGCTTCTCGCTGTCTCGCCCCATTACGCATACGTCAGTCAATTCCTCATAGACGGTGGGGACGCCCTCTCCTAGCCACGGATGAGACACCCAAACCGCCATATTCAGCGTATCAATTTTGCGAGAAACATGAAGGCGAATTTCTCCTCCCGCTTCTGCCGAATAAATCACGCTGAGGATAACGTAGTACAGCATTTGCTGCACTTTTTCTTTATCGAGTAACCACAGCCGAGTTCCCGGTTCTATGGTCAAACGAATTTGTTGCTGATTTTGCTCGGCGGTTTCAACCAGAGAATGAATTGCCTTTTGACAAAGCATTTCGATATCGACTGGACTCAAATTCAGATACGGTGGATTATTAATTTCATCAAATACATCCAGAGCCATAATTTCCTCAACCAAGGAAACGAGATGCTGACCACTTTGATGGATAATTTCTAAATATTCTTTTTGTTTGTCAGTGAGTTCACCATAAATTTGGCGATTGAGAACACTTGCCATGCCCATAATGGAGGTTAATGGAGTTCGCAGTTCTTGGGTTAGATGTGTGAGCAGTTGCAGCTTGATTGAGTGAGTTGAGGAGAACGGAACAGAGGATTCGCTAACCCTACTCTGAGGAAAATTGGACTCATTGGGGGTTAGGGATTCACTCGCCTGAGGAAAATCAGGTAGAATTGAGGCGTGCGATCGCAACTGATAATTTCGCTCAAATTCACTCAGACACCATCGGGCGGTCATTGCCAAAAACTCAATATCTCTAGGGCTAAAAGAACGCGGAACTAAATCCATAACCGCCAACGTACCTAAGCACAATCCATCGGCTGTGAATAAAGGCGCTCCCAAATAAGCGCGGATACCGTAGTAACCTACGAGCAAACTTTGGGCAAAAACTGGATTGCTTGCCGTATCATGAATCGCTAAAACCTGCTGACTCTCGACAACATACGTACAGAAACTTTCCTGACGGTGTAATTGACGCGATTGGGCAAGGGGATTCATCAAACCCACTCTCGATAAACCAACGGCTGATTGAATCAAGAGTTGATCAGTTGTCAGGAAACCCAACCAACCGATAGGAACCTCTAAAAATCGCACCGCCGTCTGAGTCGCTTCCTGGAAAACGGCGATTCCTTCGGCTTCGAGTAAACCGAGTTCTTGGAGAGTTGCAAGCCGTTTTTGGTCGTGTGCAGTTGAGTTCAAACCATTCAGAGGACAACAAATTCTCGTTTCCAGCTCTGCCATAACTCCCCTTTCCCTATAGACTCTAGAAATAGACAAATTCAACGTATCTAAGCCAACCCATAATGTTACGCTTCATACATAAGGTTCCCCTGTGAGGGAGAAAAAACAACATAATTTGTAAAAGTATGTAGAGACGTGCCATGGCACGTCTGGGAGCTGGGGAAGATGGGGAAGCGGGGGAAGCTGGGGAAGATAAGGGAGAGGGAGATAGGTAATATGAGGGCGTTAACTCAAAACCAAAAAGCGAAAAGTCAAAACCAGGTTCCCTTGAGCCAAGCGAAGGGTCAAAACTCAAAACTCCCCCAATCCCCTTAAATGGCAAACTGGAAATAATGCAAGTCCAGAACTTTCTCACTCGTTACCGCCAAGGAGACCGTGATTTTGCCCAGGTTGACCTGAGTGGTGTTAACCTGAAGGGGGCAGATTTGCGGACGATTAACTTAAGTGGGGCTAACCTGACGAATACCAACCTCAGTTGGGCGTCCCTTGACTACGCTAATCTCAGTGGTGCTTGTCTGCATCAGGCAGATTTACACAACGCGATCCTAAAACATAGTAATCTTAACCAAGCCATCTTGACCCGTGTAAATCTCAGCAAGGTGGATGGGCAATCCGCTAGTCTTTGCCAAGCTAATTTAAGTTGGGTAGAAGCCCCCTACTGTAACTTGAGTGGTGCAAATCTCCAGGCAGCCCAGTTGAATCATAGTAATCTTACAGGGGCTACCCTGGATAAAACTCAGCTTATTAGCACACAGTTAATGGCGGCTAATCTCTGCCACGCCAGTCTCATTGCTGCCAATCTTACCACAGCCAACCTGCGGGAAGTTCTATTAGAGAAAGCCAATTTACGAGACGCGATATTAGTCGGTGCGACATTAACCGAAGCTAACCTGCGTCAGGCTTGTTTGCGCCGTGCCAACCTCACTCAGGCAGAACTCTATCGAGCTATTTTAACCGATGCCGATCTCAGTGAAGTCACAGGCGATCGCGTAAATTTGAGTCGGGCAAATCTGATGGGAGCGTATTTACTCAGAGCCAGCTTCGTTGGCGCTAACTTGCGACGCACAGTTCTCCAAAATGTCTATTGTTTACAGACAAATTTGACAGGGGCTAATCTGCAAGGGGCAGATTTACGACAGGCTGATTTAAGTGGGGCTTATTTAAATGAAACGATTTTAACCGAGGCAAATTTAACCGATGCCTATTTGATTGGCAGCTATTTAATTCGCACCCAACTTGATCAAGCCCAACTCACTGGATGTTGTATCCACAACTGGCATTTAGAAGAAGTGGATTTGACAAATGTGAATTGTCGTTACCTATTTACCCAGTTTAATTGGGAAACGAAAACGCCGAATAAACGCTATCCGCCTACAGGTGATTTGATACCGGGACAACTGAGTCAAGAGAAAACGACTGATTTGCTCTTAATCGAGGTTCCTTTCTCGGAGATGCCAAATAGAGAGGTATTGGTATTTACCCTCGCCCAAGTCGAACAGGAATATCCTAATCTAAAACTGTCGCTGAAAGCCTTGAGTAAACAATTCGATCACTATATTCTTTACCTATCGACAAAACCGGGAGTCAATTCCCAAGCGGTGAATCAACGCATCCTGCAACTCTATCCCCAAATGTACCAGCGTTTTGCCCATCACCGTCGAACAATTTGGCAATTGCTAGAGATAGACAAATCTGGAGACTCCCAAGTCAACTCGTCGTTAAATTCGGCTACCTCACCCAATCCAACTCAAGTTTTAGCCAATAATCGCCGCCGTATCTATAAGGAAGTTATTCATCAAATCCAACAAATTATTCTATTCCAGCCGCCTGACAAATGCGCCGAAGGTATACAGCGACTGTTGGATTTTTTACGTCAACAGAATATTCCCACCCAAGATATTGTGCAAAAAATCATTCGTCAATCCATGCTCAGGCGGGCGAAACGCGATCCTTTATTTCAAATGCAGTTATTGGCATGGGAAAAAACGGCGGATCAAGCGGCTCGTCTGTCTTTGAGCGGGCAAGCTATGCAGGGCGCGATCGCTCTTATCCTGTCTCAAGTCCAGCCGCCTTAAACAACTGTCCCTGACTTAATTACAAATTAGGGCGTGTTGCCAAAACCGGAAACAAGAAAAATAAAGCGTTTGTCTAAGGAAAAGCTTAACTAACACTTGACAAATAATCGAATTTTCAGTATAAGAATGATCAGTCTTAGGTGAGAGAGGCGGTAAAGTTTTTTTAACATTCAACAGTTCTGGATGGAGAATAGAGCAAATTCTGTTAAACTTCTGTGATCAGTGGGTAATCCCCTCTCTGTATCGTGTATGATAACAAGCTACAACCCTAGGGACAAAAAAACGGTTCCCAGATTGGGAAACGGGGAAACCAAAACTTTATGCCCATTCCCACGGGGAGGTTAATTGAACGCCTCAAACAGCTTTGTACAGAGTATGGGATTGTGTTGACCCTGACAGAAGAAGCATATACCAGCCAAGCATCATTCTTAGATGGTGATTCGTTACCGAAACACGGTGAGAAACCCCAAAGGTGGACACCATCGGGGAAAAGAGTGAAACGTGGACTGTATAAAGCATCTGGCAATCAGCTAGTTAACGCTGATTGCAATGGGGCGGGGAATATACTCAGAAAAGTAGCCACACAGCTAGGGTTAAATCTAGCCAAGGTGGGTAGAGGCAGCTTGACACTGCCAAAACGGTATGACTTGTTTTCTAAGCTAAAACGATCATATCGTGAGAAATGTGAAGCGACAGTCTTTCAAGCTGTCGCGTAGCATCAACTCAGAATCCACTCTCTTTTAAGGAGTGGAGATGTCAACCTAAACCCTTAATTCAGTGTAGCTGCCGTTTCTTAAGGAGATTAGTCCATTGCCTCGTCGCTACCTATTTACGTCCGAATCGGTTACAGAAGGTCATCCCGATAAAATCTGTGATCAGATTTCCGATACGATCTTAGATGCTCTACTCACCCAAGACAACCGCAGCCGTGTTGCCGCAGAAGTAGTGGTTAATACAGGATTGGTATTGATTACGGGTGAAATTACCTCCAATGCTAACGTAAATTACGTTGATATAGCCCGTAAAAAAATTGCTGAAATTGGCTATACCGACGCCGATAACGGCTTCTCCGCCAATAGCTGTTCCGTCTTAGTCGCCCTGGATGAACAATCTCCAGATATTTCTCAAGGTGTCACCACCGCTCAAGAAACGCGAGACAAGTTGAGTGACGATGAACTCGATGCGATTGGTGCCGGGGATCAAGGGTTGATGTTTGGTTTTGCCTGCAACGAAACCCCAGAACTCATGCCCATGCCCCTGAGTCTGGCACATCGCTTGTCTCGACAGTTAACCGCCGTCCGTAAGTCAGGACAGTTGCCTTACCTGCGTCCCGATGGCAAAACCCAAGTGACGGTACTCTACGAAGATGGCAAACCCATCGGCATTGATACCATCTTAATCTCGACCCAACACACCGCCACCATTGGTGAGATTACCAGTGAAGCGGCTGTCCGAGCCAAAATTCAAGACGATCTCTGGTCAGCAGTAGTCGAACCGACGTTTGGAGATATTGAGATTAAGCCCGATAATAATACCCGTTTCTTAGTCAACCCCACCGGGAAATTTGTGATTGGTGGACCTCAAGGGGATTCAGGTCTCACAGGGCGAAAAATCATTATTGATACCTACGGTGGCTATTCCCGTCACGGCGGCGGGGCATTTTCGGGCAAAGACCCCACTAAGGTAGACCGTTCGGCAGCCTATGCTTGTCGTTATGTTGCCAAAAATATTGTGGCAGCAGGTTTAGCCGAAAAGTGCGAAGTTCAGCTCAGTTATGCCATTGGTGTTGCCCGCCCTGTCAGTATTATGGTAGAAACCTTTGGTACGGGTAAAGTTGAAGAAGAAAAATTGCTAGAACTGGTAGAGCAGCATTTTGAACTGCGTCCAGCCGGGATTATTCAAGCCTTTAATCTGCTGGAACTCCCGAAATTACGAGGCGGTCGCTTCTATCAAGATGTCGCGGCTTATGGTCATTTTGGACGTCCTAATTTGGATTTGCCTTGGGAACATACCGATAAAGCGGAACTACTTAAAGAAGCCCTCAAATCATCGTTAGCCACCGTGTAAGCCGATTAATTTAATAGTTAGATCCCCGACTTCTTGAAGAAGTCGGGGATCTGAAGAAGTTGGGGATATGTGCGAGTAGGAATTGATTTTTTAGGCTCTATCAGAAAAGATTTCCATCTATTGATAGATGCGTCTTCGCAGCGTTTCAACTAGCTTGAGAGTGAGAATTAAAGAAAAGAAGGACAAGTGAAAGTATGGCAGCTTCAAATCCGCTCAAAGGCACTGATTTAGTTGATTGTGCTAAAGCGAACGCCAAGCAGGGACCCGAAACAGCCGCGAAACTCTGTGGCTACGGAGACGATATCTCAACCTTTACAGCGGAACTCAAGAAAGCCTGTGAGGGTATGGGTATCGAAATTGATCAAGTCAGCGATTTAATGACTGAGCAGCAGGCTCGAATTAAAGGTGACACTGAAGTTATTGCTCCGGAAACACCAACGAATCTTTAAATAGGGGCTGCTGAATAAGTCTGGTGGTGGAGAGAGGCAATAGGGAATAGGCAATGGGCAATGGTTTCAACATCTCGACAGAGGGTTGACCCTGGGCGAAGCCGAAGGGTCAACCCTCTGTCGAGGGAAAATTCGGCGCTGAGGTTGGCAAAAATTCCAGGATGCAAGACGGCGGTCGTGTAAAAACCTTGCACTTGTTAGGTCGGAAAATGGCTTGAAAGAAAGTTGAGCGCAGTCCCTATCTAGAATCTTTGATTTAGATGGGGTTAGCGAAAGAATAGACACAAAAATGGTGTAGGGGCGGGTTTTACTATTATCATTTCTTCCCTCACCCGAATGCGACTAAACCCGCCCCTAGCACATCCGCACCTCTGCACCCTTATTCTCCCATCTCTCATCCTTAAACCTTCGCCGTATCTGCAAAGCGAATCTTGAGATAATCGTCCTCAATCTTGGCACCAGCAGGCTTCAGTGCAGCTAAGGCTTGCGGGAGGACAAGATTGCGGCGATGATTGCCAATCCGTACATTTAGCTCATCCCCAGTTTTATTCAATTGGATATGGTCTTTCGGTATACCCGGTAGATACAATTCTAAGCTATATTCGTTTTGGTTTTGGACAACCCGAATTGTGTTTTCCTGGTAGTAAACCTGAGTTGGGTCTTCGTCTGCATACAAGGTTTGCTTGAGTCGTTCTAGTGCTTCAAGTCCGCACATCTCTTCCGCAAAGAGGGGAACTTCTTTAACCGGAAGCGGACTAAAGTTTTGGTGGATTTCCTGGCGATATTCTTGCTGATGTTCTTTCCAATGTTGGAAGAAGGGGTCGGTTACTTGGTCGGGGATAATCCGATTGGCAACGACTAAATCTGTAGAAACATTGTACAAGCTGAGGTATGCGTGGGCGCGGAGGGATTCTTTAATCACCATTTTTTCGGGATTGGTGATTAACCGGACTGAGGTTTTGGTGTTATCGGTAAGGACTTTTTCGAGCTGTTCAATTTGCTCGTAGAATTCATAAGGAGCGTCCATTACCTCATTATCGGGTAACGAAAATCCCGCGATGGGTTTGAACAGGGGTTCAACCAGGGGTCTCAACGCCACGGACATTTTTTGCAGGGGTTTATAAAAGCGACGCATATACCAACCCCCGACTTCCGGTAAGCTGAGAAGTCGCAGTGCGGTTCCTGTGGGTGCTGAATCGATAATTAGCACCTCGTATTCGCCTTCGTCATAATGACGCTTCATCCGCACCAGACCGAAAATTTCATCCATTCCCGGAAGAATGGCTAACTCTTCCGCCTGAACCCCTTCGAGTCCCCGTGCTTGCAGTACCTGGGTAATATAGCGCTTTACCGCACCCCAGTTTCCTTCCAATTCCATCAGCGCATCCAGTTCCGCCCCCCAAAGGTTAGGATGAACGAGTCGAGGTTCGTGACTGAGTTCCAGGTCGAAACTATCGGCGAGGGAATGAGCGGGATCTGTACTCAGCACTAAGGTTTTATAACCCAATTCGGCACAACGCAGACCTGTGGCTGCGGCTACGGAGGTTTTACCGACTCCGCCTTTGCCTGTCATCAAAATTACTCGCATAGATAATTTCGCTCACCTGAGAAACCTTTACATTTATTTACTGTATCGGGTTTTCACCGAAACAGTTGCTTGAGAACATCCAAACGGGGGATATCCCAATAATCGATATGGGAGGAAATTAGTCCATCTGCATTGAGACGTAATTCACTCCAACCGGGGATAGAAATTCGTGGTTTCCAGGGGAGGGGTGTTGTCCAGCTTAAAGTCCAGCGCGTTTTGATGGTATCACCAGATTGGGAAATGTCGTGTAGGTCGAGTTGGGGATTGATGAACCAGGTTTGGATGAATCCAATCATTTGTTTGTAGCGTTCAAGTCCCCGAAATTCGTTGAGGGGGTCTTTGAAAAAGACATCGTTGGTGTAGAGGCTGTAGGTTTGGTCAACAGGAAAGCGTTGATAGTCCTGTTTGAGGATTTCAAGAATGTCTCTATTTGTCATTTATCATTGCTAGTATGTTATTCGTTAAAACGATACCATACTATAAAAGTAAGCTCATCCCGCTGAGTCGTTTGGCGTGGAATGAGCTTAAGATTTTTCTGAGGATTAATTTAGGGAGTCGTGCCAAAAATTTGTTCCTTGAAAGACTTAACTTGTAAGGCTAAGTCTTGACGGTTTACTGCACTGAGCAAATAGCGGCAAATAAACCAACTTACATAAGCAATGCCAATTAGTTCTAGGAATAAGCCTAAGAAGGGAATCATATTAATCGTATTCAGGACAAAATTAAATTTGATCAGGCAACACTGAACGTCGTGGCAATAATTTTTACTTCCTGAGCGGCTTGTTTCA
>CAKZMA010001439.1 GCA_937127375.1 uncultured Coleofasciculus sp.
GGGCGTTTACGACGGGTCCGGATATCTTTTTTAAGCAGGGAGAATATAATCCAGGAAGTCGGGATGGGCAAGAGTTGTTGGCGCATGAGTTGACCCATGTGGTTCAACAATCAGGTAGTCAGTTACAAACTAAACAGGCTGGTTCAGAGAAGAGAACTTCAGAAATTCTTCCCGATGGAGAAGTTACTTTTGATAAGGGACAACTTAAGTATAAAAATCCAACTCTTCAAGCTAAAGCTAAGCAGATTATTCAACGTGATGATGAACCGGAAGAAGGTACAAGGTCAAATCCTATTGAATACAGTGAGATGAAAGTTCTTCAATGGGATTGGAAAATGATTGAAGAAGATCTATTTTATGATGATTCGGCGGCACGATTCCATGTTTCGGCAAAATTTGGTAAAGTCCCTCTGAAAGGGAATGACTCTGCTTGGGTATTAGATGAAGTAAACGCTAGTCGTCAAACAGTCAGAGGTTTAACGGCTGAAGCTAATTCTCTAACCTCACGCTATTATATGCTTAATGGTCAGCTAGCCTTTACACTGCGCCTGAATTTTAGATTCAAGACTGATGACGTTAAAGAAACATCAAGCACAACTGTTGGTGGTAGTTTGAGTGCTGGGCAGAAAGCCACTTTAGGTGCTTCACTTCCAGTTAAAGGAGTTGATGTTAGTGCAGGAGCAGAAAGTAGTCGTGGAGCTGGCTTAAATTTAAGTCATACTTGGGGAAGAGAGCAAACAATTTCGGGAGCAGCTTTTGATGTCACTCGTGAGTTTATGTTTACGAACAAAGAAAACAGTTCTAGGGTAAATTTTCAAGTAGTAGATAGTTTTACTCCTGATCCAGGTATGATTGGTGCGATTGCAGGTACAGATGGTTGGTTTGATTCCACCAGTTATAAATTTGTAGCTACTGATTTATTGTTTTTGGCGCAGGTTGCATCGAAACTAATATAAATTAAATACAAATAAAAAGCAGGTATATTCTATGTAACTGAGACACACGCTGCTTTTATGCTCAGCTCAGTATGCTCAGCTCAGATATTCTATAACTCTTAGTTAGGAGGAAGAGAAAATAAAAATTAAAAAGTATTTTTTGAAGGTTGTCCTAATAATTACACTTGTTTTACTACAGGTTTCTTGTATGAGTGAAAGTGTAGAAACGTACTCCGGATCAGCGAATATTACAATTTTTTGGGATGATAATCATTACAACGCTCATTCCAACAACGTTTTTCTGTTGCGTGACAAGGATGCACAACGAGTTGAACTAAATTTTAAAGAAGCTCAAGCTTCTGATATTGGTGAAGTTAGCGCACAGATTACATGGGAGCAGGGAAGTATTAGCGGCTACGTAAAGATTCATGACAAGACTTGCGAAATGGTAACAGGAACACCAGGTACGGTGACACGAGAAGATAAGGAATATTATGGATTTTCGGGAAGTTGTGAATTTAGGGAGGGTACATCAGGAAGACAGAATGTTCGAGTTGCTATTGAATATTGAGGGCTAGGTGAAAACCTGATTCTCTCAATCAAACTGTTATTGTTATCTCAAAGCTGCTCAAACTAGGGCAATCGCTTGATCTAGGTGCGATCAGGGAGAGTTCTTGAGCAAATCGGCTTGGGACTAGCAAATCGTTAGGTAACTGAGGCGGCATCATGTATAAGCCACTACAAAAGAAAAATTCCTCTTGGACTCCAACAACAGCACAGAAAAAAAGTAAGAGTCCGTCTAAATTAGGGCATTTTTCGATTCAACCCAAGCCAAATCAAAAATCGTCTCAGTCGCAGGAAATAGGGGAGTATTCCAGAGACTCGGCGGATAGACTAGCCGCGAATGTGATGCGAAGTCTAGAAGCCAAGGGTTCCCAGGAGACAGAAACGCCAACAGTGCAGCCTCAGTCCGAATCAAGAATTTCAGTTGCTGATGTCGTCGGACAGAGAATGCCCACCCTAACGCCACGCACTTTGACTCCACTCCAGAGAAAGTTAACAGTTGGGCAACCAGGAGATAAGTACGAACAGGAAGCGGATACCGTAGCTGCCAAAGTCGTTGAACAGATTAATCCTCCCACATCCCGGCAACTCGTACAAGGAAAAGTAGAGCCTGTTGTTCAGGCAGTTGAGTCTAAAAATATAACTCTGCAAGCTAAAGCTGAGCCAATTATTCAGCGTGATGATGATGAATCTGAAAAACCTACCCTGAAGCAGATAATTAGAGATTATCAAGTTCAGGATGATCAAGTTACGAATTGGAGTCCCACAGCTTTGGGTGCTATACCTATTCCTTTTACAGGGGAATATCGTGTAACCGAGACAGAAGCAGAATTGCTGGATAATCTTAGTTTTAATCGTGGATTAATGGGCTTGAATACATTTAATACGATTAAAAATCGAGCATTTAATGAATCAGAGAATCAATTTCCTCAGCCAAGCAATATACCTGCCTATGTACCGAATGAACGTCAAGCAGAATGGGTAGGTAATGATGGTCACCGGGATGCCTTCCGTCACGCTTATTGGAACAGCTTACTGGTCAGAAACTTTGGAGAAGAGTGGACTAATCAATTCACCACAGCTCATGAAGCACTGCCAGGGAACCCAGCCACTCGCGAGGCTATGGATTTATATAATAACCAAGTCGGACGGCAAATTGCTATCGATAATCCTGAGGCAAATGATGCAGAAATAGCTGATTTAGTTAGACAGGCAAGCGATAATGGAGAACTGATTGTTATTGATCAAAGCAGTAAGCTTGCTTGGAGTAATCAAGTTCCTTTGTGGCAACATGGTTTAACTGATGGAACACCAGGGAGAGGTGGACAACCAGTACCTGAAGGTAATGCATCTGCCCAATAGTGTCGCAGTTTGCTCTGAATATCAGGAGATTATTTTAAGATGAAATTTGTTATAGCAGCCGTGTCAGGCATCGTGGCAATAACACTATTATTAATGGTTACAGGTAAGGGTTCAGTGATTACCTCTAATAATCAGGTGAAAGTGATGAGTACCACTGTTTCTACGGGAAATTTTGATTCCGCATTATGGAAAGCGCAATATAAAAAATATCAGCGTGATAATCCTCGCATTGGTATGGTTCCTGCTTTAGAACGGGAAGTTTTACACAAAGGTATGTCCCGAGAAGTAGTAAGAGAGATTCTTGGACGACCTGAGCAAGTCCGAGAAAATGCAGACTTGTATGATTTGGGAGTCTCTCCTTTTGGAGTTGACTATGAACAATATGTAATTGAGTATGATCAGGAAAACAAAGTAGTTCAATTTTTTATTAGTCGCGGATAGAGCTATGCCTTAGTATGACAACAAGCGATGTATTGCGAAGTATTCCTCTGAGTAAACTCTCGGTAGAGTTACTAGAGCAGGATTTACAGTTGGGCAGCAAACTCGTTCAGGTGGAAGGTTCTGTACGAACAACCGCCTGGATGATAGATTATGACGCTCTCGAACCGTGGAAACGTTGTTTAATCGATAATGGTGATTTATTACCGTCTTGGGCATACTGGTGGTTAACCCTGACAGCCGAACTCGCTTATAATGCGTCTTGGAGTAACTATTCTGCCTTAATTATTCAGAGGACAAACTCTGATACTCAAAGTCCACTGGGAAATTTCTTGAGCTGGAGAACATCTCCCTACCAAATATTGCCACTGATGGTCGAAGATATATGTGATGCCTTAACAATTCGCTCTTCATCTGTCGGCTTTGCCGTAGCGTGGGGAGTGAATAGTCGTGACTTCAACCATCCTGTGTTACCCATCTCCTGTCGAGGAGCCATTTTGCCTGTGGTAGATGGTATGGGAATTTTGTGTATAGCTACAGATGAAGATCGTAGTACCCTGGATATCTGGATAGGCGATGAGGAGATAGGATGACAGAGTTTCCTCCAGGATTAAGCTGGATTCAATAAATCATCAGGCAACTGAGGCGGCATCATGTATAAACCCCTACAAAAGAAAAATTCCTCTTGGACTCCAACAACGGCACAGAAAAAGAGCAAGAGTGCTTCTAAATTAGGGCATTTTTCGATTCAACCCAAGCCAAATCAGAAATCGTCTCAGT
>CAKZMA010001440.1 GCA_937127375.1 uncultured Coleofasciculus sp.
AAAACTGAATGAGGCGAAAGAAAAAATTGCTGAAGGCAAGCAGAAAATTCAGGAATTTGTTGCGGATTTGCCGGAAAATCTCCGGAAAGTCGGACAGGAAGCCGCACAGAACATTCAAGGGAAGTTTGATCAATTAGAAGAGAGTGTTAATAGTAAGCAGGATGAGTTAATTGACTCCCTAGCACAGAAATACAGTGAGAACCTGCAAGAGCTTGATGCCGAAATCGAGAAGCGCAAAGAAGCAAACAAGGGTCTGAAAGATAAAGCGAAAGACGCCATCGTGGGAACCGTTCAAACCATCATGCAACTGAAAGACATGCTGATGGGCGTTTTAGCAAAAGCCGCAGGTGCGATTGACAAGATTATTGTAGACCCAATTAAGTTCTTAGGGAATTTGATTTCTGGGATTAAACAAGGGTTTGAAAGCTTTGTCGGCAATATTTGGCAGCATCTCAAGAAAGGATTACTGGGGTGGCTGACGGGGACAATGGCAAAAGCTGGTATTCAAATGCCAGAAACCTTTGACCTCAAGGGTATCTTTACATTAGTGATGCAGGTGCTAGGGTTAGCGTATGACGCGATTAAGTCACGGACAATTAAGGCTCTGGGTAAGAATGGAGAGAAGATATTTAATGGGCTAGAAAAGACCTTTGAAATTTTTGTCATCTTACATGAGAAAGGATTAGGAGGTCTGTGGGAGTTTATTCAGGATAAGATTGGTGACTTGAAAGCGATGGTGATGGACACCATCCAGAATTTTGTGATTGAGAGTGTGATTAAGCAGGGCGTGCTGTGGGTAATTAGCCTGTTGAACCCAGCCTCGGCGTTTGCCAAAGCCTGCAAGATGATCTATGACGTGGTTATCTTCTTCATTGAGCGTGGTAGTCAGATTGTCGATTTAGTCAACGCGGTGATTGAGTCAGTAACGGCGGTGGCGAATGGTGCGGTTGATGGAGTAGGAAAGCTGATTGAGAATGCTTTGTCTAAGGCGCTACCTGTGGTGATTAGCTTCATGGCGAGTTTGTTGGGCTTAGGTGGTATTAGTGAGAAGATTCAGGAAATCATTCAGACAGTTAAACAGCCGATTGATAAGGCGATTGATTGGCTAATTTCTCAAGCGGTGAAGTTTGCCAAGAAGATTGGTAAGGCACTGGGATTTGGTAAGGGTAAAGGTAAGGGTAAGAAAGAGGGTGAGAACCAAGATGAAAATGAGGGTGAGCAGCTTGAGGATAGTGAAGTGGGTAAAACCGTTAACTTCAGTGGTGGAGGTAAAAACCATCGTCTGTGGATAAAAACTCAGGGAACCTCAACTACCGTCATGGTTGCTAGTACCCCAACTTCTGTTGAGGCGAAGCTGAATGAGTGGCAAGGAAAGCTGGATTCTGTGCCAGAAGGCAAGCGTCCACAGGCTCAATCATTGCTGGGTACTGCTCGTCAGCATTTGGGTACAACTGATCAGAAAGCCCAAAAAACGGCTAAAGAAATGGAGGAGGCGAAGCAAAACTCAACGGATGAGAAGGCTATTAAAGAGGCGGAACAGGCAGATAATCAGACTGAGGCGGCGGAAGAGACTCTAACGGACGTACTTAAGCAGTTATTCGAGTTATTTGGTGAGGAAGATAATGTAATAAAGTGGTGGGAACAGGAAAAAAGCTTTAATAATAAAGCGGGAGAATCACACAAAATTTTCTTCAAAGGACAAGGCAAATCAGCCGAGCTAATGATAGCATCTAATCCTACGGAATTGGAAAAATATCTATATGAACAAGAGCAGTTATATCAAAATGATGAAGATAAATTAACAAAGATAAACAGTGCTAGGGGAATTCATCAAAGTTTGGAAATAATTACCCGCTCAAAAGTGGAACCTAAAGATGCAGAGGTCATAACACAAAAAATTGAACAGTTGAGTGTTTTATTAATTCAGTTAGGTGACTCAACTTCCGAGGATGTTGAATTACCAGCTCAAGCTGATTGGAGTTTTGGAGGAGGTGCTAATAAATTTGCTCAAGTAGAAAAACTATCAACGCAAACAAGTACAGGAGGAACAGCACCAAGTTCATCTGCTTCTCCAAACGGATTTAAAATTCTACGGCTCAATAAACTTACAGAGGATAGCAAGTGGGTACGAATGCATATGATCAGTGCTGCCGTTGGAGGCAAAGGCAAAGATGAAAACCTTATTCCTGCTCCCGGATATATTAATACGGGTAGTCAAGTAAAAAGTTTTGAAAATAATGCTAAAAATCTTGTTGAAAACAAAGATGAAAAAACCAAAAAGCCCAATGTTATATGGATAAGAACACAAGTTAATTCATTTTATCCGGCTAGCACAGGTTCTAGTATAAATTATGGCTCAATTGATTTTGTTGAAAGTGTTAGTATGCGTGCTGGTTTGTACTTTTATGGTCAGAATCAGTGGCAAAAAGATACAAAAGCAATGATTTCTGAAGACATTAACATACCTTTGCCAGATTTCTCAAAATCCAGTGTTATATCTATTAATAATAGTGGAGAGCATAATATTGCAGAGGCTTGTGGTTGTTCAACTACTTTTGCTAGGGAACTCGTAAAAGAACGGAACAAGAATGGAGATTTCTCTAGTATAATAGACGTTGAAGCTAGAATGGAAGATTATTGGAATAACGAGTTAAAACAAAAACAGGGAAATCCATTTAAGGTAAACTTACAAAAAGTTATTAATGCTTTAAACAATAAAAAAATGAAATTCTAGTAGAGATTTATCATCAATTATCATGAAAAATAATTTAATCCAAAATTTTAAAGAATTCTTGGATGAATTCAACCAAAATAATTGCGTCGAAATAATTCATAGAGAAACGAATTTCCCAAATCATAGTGAATCAGTCAGAACTCGTACTTTTGAGTTGTTCAATAAGCGATATGAATATAAAATCCCAGAAAATATGAAAGAACTAGTGTCATTTCCTGCAAAACTTTATCTGTATTGGAAAGTTAGAGACAGTGAAGATCCTGAACTAATAGGAGAATTCTGTCTGCAAAACATTATTAACGTGCTGACTCTAAATGATCGGGTAGATGTTACGAACGAAGACATTGATGAAGACACGAAGGCATTGATGAGAAAAGCTCATTATTTTGACACCCAGCCTGAAAAAAGCTGGACTACATCTACAGTATTGATCCCCGAAGAAAGCAAAAATTTCCCAGATCTTTGGCTACTGGATGATTTGCGATTGTTTAGAATGAACTTGTCAATAGAACAATATTTTGATGTCTTATTTTTGACAAAAGGAATGTACTATTGGCAATATCTTTTTTGTGATAAAGCAGCCTATATAGATACATCATTTTATAAAAAGCGATACATAATGGAAATGCTTAAAATTTTGCCTGAGATCTTTCCAAGGCGAGATTATTCATTACTAATCGAGCGGTTTCACGAAATAAGTGACGAACCTTAATAGGAAATTATAATAGGGAGCATCCAAAATGTGCAAAAACATTGCTAGCTTTTTCTAAACACCTGATTATTTTGCAGTTGATTTTTGGGGCTATTTGCAAAATCGAGATACTCCCTTATAATGCAAGGCTATTTATCAAATCTACTGTTGCCAAATTAAGATTTTAAATATAATGACTATACATGGATAAAAAGATTGAATCGGATAAAATTAATATCAAATTAACCTTAAGTGACTCCTCAAAATTGCCTCTAACCCTTCACACAGTCACCCTAGCCCTAACCAAACAAGACGACGAACTCCTCGAATGTCGTCTCACCTTCCAAGTTAACCCCCAACTCTACCAGCGCATCGACACAGAGGCATTATTTAACCTTAAGCCAGAAGTGCGTAACCCCCTCTCGGCTGGAGAATTCCTGCCAGAATCGGACATGATAATCGATACCATCTTAAAACCCGATTTACTCCCTCGCCTAACAGGACATACTACAACCATTGATGAAACTGCAACCTACATTCTGAATCTCAGCCAAGAACAACCTGATAACCCATTACTCTCTACTGAGAATTGGTTAGCACTGTCGGTCAAACAGCTACAGGAATCAGGCGAGATAGGCTACCGCACCCTCTGGG
>CAKZMA010001441.1 GCA_937127375.1 uncultured Coleofasciculus sp.
CTGAGCAGGGCAAATTTGTTATGGCGGGTAATTACTCTGACCAGGCTAGGATTTGTTTATTTATGAAACAGGGGCAAGTCAGGGCTTCCTGCCGCTTAGTGCCACCTCTTACCCTTCAAGAATTTAGAGTTGATTCCTGTGAAGCACCCGCCTCAAATACTGATGTCTTTTTGCTCAAAGACAAAAATCTTCGTCTCTACTATGTGGGACCCGAAGACGTTAATAAGTTGACAGGGGAGCCGCATCCAGAGATTCATCACCGATTTGAAATGGGATATGGTGAAACGTTACTGATTCCTGAAAGTCAACTTGAATTTGATGATGGCTCGTTTAGTAAAGCACAATTAACCCTCTTTTATGGCGACCTAATCAAAGTTATTTCATTCAAAGAGACAAGAGTTGAATATAGTGGCAACGACCAAAGCTACCAGTATATCCTCAATATTAAGAGTCTTTATCTTCAGTGGTCTGAAGCTCACCAGCTTTATTATCAAAGAAGTCGCTATCAAATTGTCCACTTGCTTCACCTCAATCCTCAGAGCCAAGATCTAGAAATTTCCTATATTGATGGATTTAACGAAAATGCGCTTGCTCAACAGCGAAAATTTGAACCCAAGCGATTCAAAGCCTATCTCACACCAGAAAGCCAAGTCCGACTGTCTCAACGACAGCAAAGATGGCGGGACAATGAAGAATCAGATCCGGTGATTTTTGGACGCTTAGACGAAGAGCGCTTCAGAAGCAGCCACGGTAGAGACATCTACTTTGATCATGTGAGATTGTCGTTTGTGGAGTCTGACAAAGGTTCGTGTTTGCTCAATAGAGATCTGGTATTTCTCAGAGCTAATAAGATTATAAAATCCGGGGAAAATGATATGGCTTTGACGCTCAAGCCCCCCAAAGGATTTGACCAAGAAGATATTGGCAAAGATGCGAAGAGGCTGCGGGTGTTGCGACGGAGTTTCTCAGCTCGGGAAAACCTTCTTAAACAAATTCATCAAGAAAAAGGAGAATACTATTTTCAAGATGATCGTCTGCTGATCCAACTCGCTCAGAAACAGGAGCGAAAAATTACTTCACACTTGCTGATGAAAGGCGATCAAGCCCCAACTCGAAAAGCATCGGCACTGATCGGAGCCGTCTCGAACCTTGGTAAAGCAGGACTGTTAGCAACAATCGTGAGTGCAGACGATAGGGGTGGGGTGCAAATCGAATATAAACCGGGAATCTTCATCCATCTGAAACCTAATCAGATTCAATCTCTACCCGATGATCTACCAAAAGGCACAATTGTTCGCATTGAGGCATCTGAGCGGAAGGTGAATATTACCCGTGCCGCATTTGCAAATGCCCAATATGTTTCAGAAAACATTCGACCTGTGGTGATATTGCCAACAAACGATATAAAACGACTTGCTCCAGAAAACTGGGCGAGTCAAGGTCGGTTTACGATTGGGGGTTTACCTGATATTACTGCTCATCCTGGTACCTATATAAATGAGCAATGGCATAACACACCGCCATCCCAAGCCATAACTGATTTGATGGCAAGACAGCACCCCAAGATCGCCTGTTTGGGGGAAGCGGCAACGGGAGATTACCGAATTGCACCACCTTCTGATAACTTCCCTTGTGGTCACCTGACCCGGATAGACAACAGTTTAACAGTACAGTATGTGCCATTGAATTCAACACCAACAGATTCAAACAATCCCATCCTTCCCTGGCATTTGCTCTCCTTTGGAGATGAATCAGTACAGCACATCATTAATCGAGCTAATTCAGCATCGTGGCGTTATCACGACAATGAAACCTTTACCTGGGTTTCAGATACACAAAAATTGGAGGTTGAGAAGCTGTGTGACTATACGGTTTGGACTGGTCCTATTTTCTTTCAATCAGTTAACGGAGAGCTGAGATTACGGTACAGCAAATCCGAGTTTCGCAGGTTTGGCTTCCCGGTTGAGGAGCTAATTTATACACTCAAGCAAGGGGGGCGATCGCCTTCCTATCCGATCGCAGGGATTTCCAAATCTAAGGCAGATCATTCTCAATCTTGGGAGTATACTTTGTGGATTGAGTTAGCGCCTGGACGCTTGGTTGAACTACCCACCCAGTTGATTGTCTGGGGTTCCGGCGTAAATAACAAATATCAGTCACTGACCAATTTGATGCACTGGCAGGGGTTTGCACCAGGCGATCAGGTTGAGCTTGAACTTGTCTCTACCGATCCGTTGACCATTGATCGGATAGCCCTGAAAAATTGGATTCCAGGCGCTCGTCATGCTTTGGGTTCAAACCATTGCTTCTTGCCAGTCGAGGCTGTAGATGAAAAGCAAGGAGAAATTACTCTTGGGCGTGGAGAGTTTAAACTCACACTGCCCTTTGCTGATCAGAATCCAAACTGGTTGATGGCGATCCTCACTCCTGAAAATGATATACACGGGATTACTCCAACATCTCCTAAACGTCATCCTAAGCCCAATGATGTTGTGTTTTTGGAAATCAACGCTCAGGATCAACTCGCTGTTGTAGGTTTTGAGACAATAAAACCTTTACTCGACAAGAAAAAGGCAGATGATTGGAAACGTCACCCAATTACTGGTTGCTTAATAACGACAGGCAAACTCTTCCTGAAGAAAGAATTGCTGAAAGATTGGATTCGTGCAGCAGGTGGTGTCTTACCAGTCACAGTTGAAGGACTACACAAGCCTGAAGATCAACAAGCTCAACATCTCCTATTCTTCTCCATGCGACATCAGCAGGATGGTGCGCTAATCCCACCTGGCTGTATCAGTCTTGCCCGTTTTGTTGATCTATTACCTGATCAATACACAGCAATGTTGCGATGTGGTGGTGGTTTAATTACCCTGCCCATGAAACAGATTGTTTCTGGCTTAGATCCATCCCTCTACACTGAGGCAGCAGCAAAGCTTAAACACAATCAAGTCTCTTTTTGGTTACGTCAAGAGCAAAACGGCATTAAAGTGGGCTTCAGCGATGACTTTAGCAATCAAAACCTACTGGTCAAATCATTAGACATTCTCCTTCAAAAGGATGGTGAAGGAGAAGCTGGGTTAATTTGTCAATCGGTCGAGACAACAACACTACACTGGTTTCCTATTCAAGAAGCTGCCTGGACGACTCTATCGGTTGCAGAATTCCGCGATGTGTTTAAGTTTGAATCAAAGGGCGCATTCAAGGTTAGACGCAAGCCCATCACCCTCAAGAAGGGGGTAAAGACTTCTATTATTTCTGTGCTTGACGTGCCAGATGTCAAAGATGAGTCGGAAAAAATTGTAGTTGGTCAGGAACTATTTGTGCAAGTAGTTAAACAGGTTGAAACGAACGATGAGAACAAGCAGCGATATCTAGTGGAGTCGTTGAAAACTCAGGTCATCTTAGACTGTGAAATCTATGAGGATTGTCAACCTTTACAACCAGGTGAGACACTTCCTGTTGAAGTTGTATCGCACATCAAAGGTAGTCCAGAACTAATCACGGTTGTCCCAGTTGGCAAGAAGCCAAAATACTTAGACCTGCCCACTTGGATGACAAAGCAGTTGCCTGAACTTGGAGAACTGCGGCAATCAATACGCCAATACTTCAGATGGCGGCACAGTGAAAGTTTTATCAATCCTGGAGATCCTAGCGATTTGCTTGATCGATTGCTCTGTCATTATTTCAACGATACCTATGGCACTACCGATGGAAAGGCAGCGCGAAACTCCGATCCCAAAAGTCAGTTAGAAGTTGCCAAACAATGGGAACAACAAAACCGATATAAGCCTGAAATTAACGCAGCGTTTGCTATCATGGCAATCCTGCTGCTGAACAAGCATGAAGAGACGAAGTTGGAGGCTTACCAGTTAACTCAAAACTTGGGACTACGCGCACTTCGTAGCCTACATATTGAGGTTCTGTATCAGCGATGGTTTAATACTCAAGATAATCGACAACGAACGGATGGGCTATGG
This sequence comes from uncultured Coleofasciculus sp., assembly GCA_937127375.1. Taxonomy (GTDB): domain Bacteria; phylum Cyanobacteriota; class Cyanobacteriia; order Cyanobacteriales; family Coleofasciculaceae; genus Coleofasciculus. The sequence goes on from CAKZMA010001441.1 coordinate 3,978, forward strand.
CAACGGCTACAGGAATTAGAGAGTGAAGAACATTTATATGTTCCTCTCAAAGAAAATAGTCCTGCTGCTATCAGACAATTTTGTAATGCTGTTGAGATGCGA
>CAKZMA010001442.1 GCA_937127375.1 uncultured Coleofasciculus sp.
GCCGCTTGGAAAGCTGGACTCATCAGCGACACAATGAACAAGCACACGACTACAGCCAGGAAGCTGAGGCTGAATGTCGATATTCTTGAAATCATTTTTTTCTTGGACATAATTACAAAAATAAACTACATTGGGTTAAGATAATTTGGCACTTCATGATAGCCTTATGACTTTCCCCATCTAGGCTGGCATCCAACTTAGCTTTCCCGGTTAGGAAGTAGCATAGCTTACCAATCCACCCTAATATCCTGGCAAGTATCCAATTACTTCTGATGTGTAAAAACACATAAATACTGAAAAAATCTAGAGAAGGTATTTCTGTGGAGAATGATTTACCTAGCACCGTATTACTGTCTCAATTTTCAGGATTTTTAGCAGAGTAACGCAACGCCAGGGGCTTACTCCCTCAGTTCCTTGATAAATTGATTGATCGCCTTAGCGCCCTGGCTCTGTTTGCCCAACTTGAGCTTGGAGAGGACGGTATCTCGAATCTGTTTCAAGGTGTCTTCTGAAATGTTTTGAGGCTGGCTATCGGACTGTGTTAACACGGTAACGGCAAGCTCTCTCAGAATTTCGCCGGGACTCTTGGATTGTTGAGAAGCCAACTCAAGCAAGCGCTCATAAATGCTCTTTGGCAGGCGGACTCCCACTATCTTTTTGGAGAGTGGTTCACTGTATGGACTGATGAAACGTCCTAATTCGTCCTTGGGCTGGTCTCTCATCATACTTCGGCAACTAACTCTGCCGTGTTAACACAGGTATTAGCCATGTTAACACGGGTAAAATCACCCCCACTCTGGGTGAGACTCAGAGATTGGTGAGACTCAGAGAGCGCGATCGCGTTTTCCCAGTCCAATTCTGTCCTCTCGTTAAGAAGGCAGCTAATAACTTTTAGGTGATGGTTTTAAGCCCTGGCGCTATTGTAATCCTTACCCGTTGGTAGTTTTACTGAGAGATGATTAAGTGATGAATTTGCGATCGCCTATCACCACACCCAGACCTAGGAAGCTTCACGGCGGTGCTAAGGCAAACACAACTCTCGCCCCTGGTGTTTAGGCTAATGGGTCTGAACCCTTCTCATCATTAAAATCCAATTAAAGACTGTCAGCGATTTCTTGGTGAAACGGACTGCCAGCCGCGCCTTAATTATCTTCCTGGTCCAGGGGCTAAATTAGTGGGCGCGTGCTGGTAGCGGGAAATCGAGCGAAGCGATCTGACTGTCTAGCGGTTAGTTTTGATGAGTTCATCGCGGCTATTGTTTTACCAAATCCACATCCTGATTAGGTTTCAACCTCCACTGGACAAAACCCATCGATGCTATTGGGTTTTTAAAAACACATAGATGACAGTCTGGGAGTTTGTCGTTAAGCGGTTTTTAAAAACATGGTGGTGTTAGTAGAGCAACCCACAATATTATCATGTCGCAGTGCAGGGTGTATCTATAAAGCCTGTAGTTGTTTGATTGGGTTTTTATGCTACTGCCTCTCACCCAGTAAATTGTCAAGTGGCAAGCCTCAAGAGGCTAAAGATATAGTCCAAAAATGGCAAGATACGCTTAAAGATTACAAAAAATTTGAATGATATTATTTTTCGCCATAATTGTATTAACCGAATATTATTTTTTTCAGGTTTTGGCGTAGATCTAGCGAAGCTGACATCAAGAACCATATAGCTCAAAACCCTTGTCCCATAAGCGTTTCAGAAACCGAATTTTGGAGTGACACGATGGGTGAAATATTGCATTCTTTGAGCAGTTTAGAAAATGCAGTTCGAGTATACAATTTGCAAAGACAATTGGCTCAAATAGATTTGCTCGCTGATATGTCAATTCGCTCTAGAAAGCGATCGCACCCTCTTCTTGAGCCAGTTAAATCCCCACTGTCATTATCCGGATGTGCCACTTCACCCCAGAGAAGCCAGCCAATAGCCGCCATCGTTGTTCAACTCAATCACCCACTGCCTGATGATTGCCCCATCGCTCCTGACTGAGAAGCTGCGATCGCACGCTTCAATCCAGCAAACTGGGCTGAGTTATCTTGGTTGTCCGCATAAGATGCTTATACTCAGCCGGGAAAAAGTTTTTGAGCCAATTTTGAACCCACAATAACTCATCCACGGAAAAGTCACTCCCATTTTCACAGCGCAATGCCGATAGGTCTTGTTTAGTTCCAGCCGCTCGAAATGCCTCCCGAATCCTCAAAGCCCGTTTCTGACTGGTGTTGATGCTGTTCGACTTGGGGTTGGGATAGGGGCGCTTTGAGTGCATTTCGTCCCATCCTTCCAGCTTGGTCGGCGCATCTTTGATGGCTGTCCGGGAAGATTTCAGGTAAGACAGGAACTCAAGTAACTCTTCATCAGTTAATAACTGACGCGATCGAGAACCATACTTATTGATGAGATAATCCCGTCCTTGTTGTTTTGTCCATCCCAGCCTCTTCATCTCGCGATCGATCGCCGCGATTACATCCTTATAATCGATGGCTGATTCTTTTGCGGCTGTATTTTCCCCACTGTCGGTTTTTGGAGCCTCGAAGGTTGGGTTAGGCGCGATACGTTCTGACGAACACGCTGTCGCGATCGCGTCTTGGGTTGCCTCGGTTGAGGACTTGTCAACTTTAACTGTCACTGGTGACACTTCTTTTTCAGTGACAGTTGTAATGCCCGTGGTTACTACCGTTTCAGCTTCTGTCACACTGTCACCCGAGTCTCGATTTTTTTGATTTTCCTTCTCCTCAGTAGGGGTGATTGGTGGGGGGTTCAGGGTAGCTACAAATTTTATCTGGCGTCCCTTCTTAATTACTTTGCCCTTGCTCATCTGTTCTAGCTTGGTGAACAGATCAGCCGTGTAAGCGCTGACTGACCGCCCCGCGTCCTTAGCTCGGTATTGGATAGCCTTTACCTCACGGTAAGCATCGCGGGTGCTAATCCCCTCTGGATGGCGTGTAATAGCCTTATCCCAGATTTGCATCAGGACGGCACTGATATCATCTGTATCAGCCGCTAAATTCTGGACGACGTGAAATGTACTGCGATAGTATTGGGCAAACAGTACAGCCCTTTCCAATGTGTCCTTTTGAAGTTCCCAGAATGGGCGGTTGGGTTCGTGGTAGCACTCGATTAGGTGCAGGGCTAGGGCAATCCGTAATAATTGAGCAGGAAGCTTAAACATCCAGGCACGGATTGCAGGCATAGAGGTATTCAAGGCTTGCTCACCGATTACCTCATAAAGCTTGTCGTAGTAGGTATCAGCAGCTTTTGAAAGCTTGATTTTGCCTTCTGGGATATTATCCAGCCATTGATAAAGCTGGGGTAATTTCTCGCTCAAGTAGCAGAATCCCTTAACCCGCTTGGGTTTACGCGGTTTCATCGACGCAAATAAAAACCGTGCCTGCACCCCTTGGGGGTCATTTGGATCTCGAAAGGCTTTCTTGAAAGCACCCGGCTGGATACCGCCAGCAATGCTTAGGCGACTACTCTCGATAAAATATGAGTCTTCCTCATTGACGCGATCGACCTGACTACTACCACCATCCCATGAGGCTAACAAGCAGGACAGTCCTTCGGATTCTTGTTTATTGAATTGATTCAGCGATTGAAAAATCCCGACCAACTCGTCCCTTGCCCATATAGCGCCGTTTTTATTCTGTTCCGACAGGCGCTTCATCACGGCTTGAATGGTGGCTACGTCAAACCAGAATTTACGCTTTTTGGGTAATGGTGGTCTTTTCTCGCCGCCATTCTCGTTACTATCCCAGTTCTCCCATTCCTCTAATTCTGCCTTGAATAGCTCATTGGCATGTTGCTGCATACACTTCACAGGACTGGTGACTAATTTCTCAGCCCTTGTCTTTCCCGAACCTGATTCAGCTACTAGAGCCGTCCACGCGATCGCGGGTATGGTGTGACTCTCGACATCTAGGTCTACTCGCTTGCCACATAACGAAAGCACAGTTGGTAAGAGGTATTGCCATAGACCAATGGGGTCAATGTTCAGGATTTTGGCATCATGCAGGATGTCATCTGCCATTGATGGCAAGCATGAGTGAAAGTCTAACTCTGTATTATGCCAGTCGATTA
>CAKZMA010001443.1 GCA_937127375.1 uncultured Coleofasciculus sp.
TTACTGATTAGTGGTTTCCTCCTGATTAACTTTCTCAATTTGACGGGCAAAATGAGTTTCTCGATACTGCAACGACTGGGCTAAGGCTAGACCTTTTTGAAAAGCGTCTAAGGCTTGATCATAGTTGTTTTGGGTGAGATAAATCTGACCCATTTGATCGTAAGCTTGCATCAACCCATAATAATTGTAGGACTGTTGTTCCACAATAATCAACGTTTCATACACCTGGAGTGCATAGTCGGGTTGGTCGTAAGATAAATAGAGTTGGGCTAATTTTTCGAGTGCATCACTGGCATAAGCAAACTGTTGTGATGACCAAGCGAGTGCATAAGCTTCTTGGTAGCTTTGAGAGGCTTGTTCGGGTTGATTCAGGGCTTCGTAGTCGGCACCAATCCCAATTTTTAGGGCGGGGATTTGAGTATAATTGTCTTGGTTGAGGTAACTTTCCACTAACCGTTCCTTGATCCGCAGGGCGTTTTCGGGTTTCTGGGATTGTTTATAAATGTTGAGCAATTCTTGTAAATAGTTAATCTCCGCCACGCGATCGCGCCTTGCTTGAGCTATTGCTAGTAATTCCTCATAAATGGCGGCGGCTTGGGGATAGTCAAACCAAGCCAAGTGGAGTTGGGCGATCGTTTCTAAGGTTTCGGCTTGAGTTTCTAGATCTCCTTGTTGACGAGCATCGGCTAAAATTTGCTCATAGATAGCTAGGGCATTTCTAGGAACTCGTACCTGTCGATAGGCTTGACCTAATGCACCTAAAAGTTCTGGATCTAACTCTCCTTCTTGCTCAGCGTTTTGCTGAATGGTTTCTAAGCGTTTAGTAATTAACTGGACTTGAGATTTCGCATTCCTACTCCAGGCAATTTCACCCACGCGCCCTAGGGTTTTGACTTCTGCTAATCGTCCACCCAGAACTCGCCGTAACCGAATTTCTCGATACCAGATATCAAACGCCTCTTCTTGATTTCCCGCCCTCAATTCGGCGGCGGCTTGATTATTCAGTTGATTGAGATCTTCCCTCAGTCGGCGGCGTTCTAAGGGGCTTAAAGGGCGTTCTACGGGGGGATTTGGAAGCAGGGGATCAGCGGTGGTATCCAGTTCTAGGGGATTGGGTGGATTTGTTTCAGCGGGTTGGGCTAATGTTGGACTACTTAACCCTAACCAAAGCGTCGCTATGCAAAAGAGTAGTTGAACTTTTCTCATTAATTTAAGCTGTATAAGATGCAACACTGTTTTAAGGAGAGCCAGGAAATAAATTTCCGGCTGAAAGCTAAAGTAAGCTAAAGCTTACTACATTAAAGACTTTTAACCCGTTTGAACGGGACGTGAGCTTTTAGCCCATAGACGCAAAGTGGCTTCTCTTCGAGAACTTTAGTTCAGAGCTTAAGTCTGATTAATTATTATCTTATCTGCCAACGTAATCACCATTGACGTTTAAAATCAACTTAGAGTTTCTTCAAGGAAACCCCTCCCCTAAGACGTTTGACATTTTTTATGATTCAGCCATTAACACAAAATCCATTAAAAATCAATAGATTTCGCCCCCTATTATCTCGACTCTTCGTCGTGGCGATCGCGCTATTGATTCTGTTGACGACGAGCTGTAGTCCCTCTACCGCCAGAACCGCCGAACAGCGCACGTTTCTGGATTTATCCTTGGACTTTTTGGCGGAGTATCAATTACCCAAACCGATGAGGTTTGAGGATACTCCCGTTGGCGGCTTATCCGCCCTCTCCTATGATCGCGATCGCGATCGTTTTTTGGCACTGTCCGATGATCGGTCAAATCTCGCACCCGCCCGATTTTACACCCTGGCGCTGACGATTAACCGCAACTCGGCAGGAGAAATTGGGATTGAATCCGTCACCGTGGAGGATGTAACCGTTCTAAAAGACGAAAACGGTAAACCCTATCCGGCGGGAACCATTGACCCCGAAGGCATCGCCCTATCCGGTAAAGGTAGCGTATTTATTTCCACTGAAGGGGTTCCCAGTCAGGGAATTGAACCCTTTATTCAAGAATTTGACCGCCAAACGGGACAACCGTTGCAACGCTTGCGAATTCCTGACCGCTTTCTGGCGAATAATACTACAGAAGAGGAACAAGTTCCCCGTGGCGTACAAGAGAACCTAGGCTTTGAAGCGTTAACCTTAGAACCAATTACGTTAGCGGCGGCTAGTGGCGATCCTTTTCGCCTATTTACAGCAACGGAATCCGCGTTAATTCAAGATAGTTTACCCCCAGATTCAGACGAGGTTCCCCGAATTCGGCTGCTGCATTATTTAATCAGCGACATTGCACCACCCATGCTAGTAGCGGAACATTTGTATCCACTGGCTCCCGCCCCCAAAGGAACAATTGATTATGGCTTGTCTGAATTAGTGGCATTAGATACAGAAGGTCACTTTCTTAGTTTAGAACGGAGTTATGGGTTGTTTGGACTCAGCGCCCAAATTTATCAACTAACCCTAGGTGGGGCAACCGATACATCTAATGTTGCCAGTCTCAAGGGGAATATTTCTCGCCTTGATCCGGTGAAGAAAAAATTGCTCCTTGATTTAAGTACTTTGGGAATTTATTTAGATAATCTGGAAGGGATGACCCTAGGTTCACGGTTGCCAGATGGGAGTCAGAGTTTGGTATTAGTCAGTGATGATAATTTTAATCAAGCACAGATTACACAGTTTCTTTTGTTTCGGTTAAACCTGAATAAGTCGAATTGAGCTAAATTGTAGTGGCGTGACACAGCTAATTGGCTCTCTTCCTTTCTCCCCTTGTCCTTGTTAACCTCAACTACAAATTTAAAGCCCTAGCAGGTTGACAACTTGAAATAAATGTGCATTTCTCCCAATTCTCCCCCCACTGCCGACAAACCCCTTACAATAGTGAAAACAGCTAATTGTATAGATTTGTATAGCCAACTCAGGTATAGAACGATATATGGCTGCTGCCGTTTTAATCGAGAACCTAAAAAAATACTACGGGGATGTCGAAGCCGTGAAGGACATCTCCCTGAACGTCGAACCGGGTGAGATTTTTGGCTTACTTGGTCCGAATGGGGCGGGGAAAACCACAACGATTCGCTGTCTGTGTACCTTAAGTAAACCCGACGCGGGTAAGATTGAGGTATCGGGAATTTCTGCGATCGCGAATCCTAGAGCCGTCCGCCGCCGCATCGGTTATGTCGCCCAGGAAGTAGCATTAGACAAAGTGTTGACGGGTCGCGAGTTACTGCAACTACAAGCGGATTTATATCACCTACCCAGCACCATTGCCAAAGAGCGCGTCAATACCATGATAGAGGTGCTGGGCTTGCAGGAGTATGCCGATAAAAAGACAGGAACCTACTCCGGCGGAATCCGCAAGCGTCTGGATTTAGCCTCCGGCTTACTCCATAAACCCGATGTGTTAGTTCTCGATGAACCCACCGTAGGGCTTGATATCGAGAGTCGGGTAGTGGTGTGGAATTTCCTGCGTCAATTGCAAAACGCGGGTACGACCATATTTATTACCAGCCACTATTTGGAAGAAGTAGATATTTTAGCCGATCGCGTGGCAATTATCGACAAAGGAGTGGTCATTGCCGAAGGTACGCCCTCTCAGTTAAAGGATAACGTGGGAGGCGATCGCATAACCCTCCGCATCCGGGAATTCTCACCCCTGGAAGAAGCCCAGAATGCCAAGGAAAAGCTGGAGGTGTTACCCTTTGTCCAAGAAGTGATTATTAATACGGCGCAAGGAAATTCCCTCAACTTGGTCGTCAAACCCCAAAGTGACGCATTGACCAACATTCAGCAATCCTTAAAAGACGCCGGATTACCCATCTTTGGCATTGCCCAATCCCGACCCAGTTTAGATGATGTCTACTTAGCCGCCACAGGTCAAACCTTAATGGATGCTGAACTCGCGGCGGCGGGAACACGAGATGTGAAGGCAGAGAAAAAGCAACGGATGAAGGAATGAT
>CAKZMA010001444.1 GCA_937127375.1 uncultured Coleofasciculus sp.
CTACCCAGTTGAGTCATATCTAGATAGACACAGCGATAGCCTTGTTCATGTAACTGTTGCTGGATTCTAACTCGGAGGCTGGATTTGCCCATTTGTCGGGCATTGAAGACATAGCAAAATTCTCCCTGGAATAGGGCATCATAGAGAAGGCGATCGGCTCGACGCGAAATATAGGTAGCGTTATCTACAGTGAGACTCCCCCCCACCTGATAGAGATTATGGCTCATATTCATGGATTGAGACATAAACTAATTTTAACTTTTGATGCAGGTTTGGGGGAGTATAAGAATTAAGAGTTAGAAGAACTCTTGCCTATTACTCATTCCCTATTCCCGAAGTTTTTGATCTGTTTTCATCGTAAGGACTCTCGAAGATGCTTACCTTTTAGCTTTATTCGCTGGTCGCCAGCAAACTTGACTCTCTCTCAAAATCCTATAATAACTTTCCTTGGATTTAAATACAACATTATAGTTATCCTTTAAATACCTTTTTAATGCCGACAAATTGCGGCTTTGTGTACATTTTATCCAATCAACAATTTCGGCTTTTTGTGTCGAGGTTAGATAACCTTTTGCTCCTTTGTATTTTAGCTTGAGTCCGTCTACACCTTTTTCATTGTAATGTTTTTTGTGTTTAGCAATAAAACTCATAGACACTCCTAGCTTATTGGCTATTTCTTGGTGGCTAATTCCTAATAGTTCCAGTTTTACTGCTTCAGCTCTTTTGCATTCCCTCACATCTTTAGTTTTAAAAATGAAATTGTTCAATTCATGGATTTTTTTTCGTTTATCAAGGTCACTTGTATATTGAAATGTATTTTCGTTTCCTTCTGGCATAAAAACTTTAATTTTCATGACGAATTACCAAGGGATGTAAAATTGTATTCAATACAACGAAATAAATTGGAAGTGATAGTATATTAGTTACCCTTTCAGTATCCAGACAAGAATCAGTCTAATTCCTGGTGTCGTCTGCATACTCACCCTAACTCGAATGTCACGCTGATTAAGTCACCCTACGACATATCTACTACATATCAAAGGTTTTGGCGATCTCACAATGCTTATTTCAGCGACATCTACCCTAACTCTCAACACTTGTCTATTTAATCAGCTATATTTCTATAAGTATCATTTTTTTGTGCCAATGAAAAGGTCAGAAAAGTAAGGCATTTATTTCCATTCAAGGTCAGATAAGGTCAGGAAAGTCATATTTATCAGGGATTGTTATTGTCTTGACGATTTGAACTATTTGCCATAATATAGGTAAATTAATCTATATTTTTTATCTTGATAATCGCTATAGTCATTCTCGGATCAAGTCCATAGTGTTGGGCAGTCAGAAAAGCACAATAAAATCCCATAAAATAAACAGTTTGACGCAAAGAATCAGAACAGGTTCATGATTATTAATGAAAATAGCCAAGATTTTTATAGACAGGCAAAGATTTTGATTATTGACGATAGGGTCGAAAATCTGAAACCGATTTCGGACTGTTTACAAAATACTGGCTATGAGGTGCGAATCGCTAAGAGTGGTATCCAAGGCTTGAAACTCTTAGAAAAGCTGACTCCAGATCTGATAGTACTGGATGTGATAATGCCAGAAATGGATGGATTTGAAACCTGCCGTCATCTCAAAACCTGGGAGAAAACCAAAGATATTCCGGTCATTTTTATGACCGCAGCAATAGACACATCGAATTGTGAGGCGAAAGTCAAAGGCTTGTCATTAGGGGCGGTTGATTACATCACCAAACCCATGCAAGTCGATGAGGTGTTAGCCCGGATTAAAACTCACCTGCATCTCCGTTTCTTAACCCTGCAACTGCAACAACAAAATATCCGACTGCAACAAGAAATTCGCGATCGCCAACAAGCAGAAGCAGAGTTAGCGACACAAACGCGGCGGTTAACCTTACGTTCTGATATCGGATTAGCCTTAAGTCAGGAAACTGAATTATCGGCGATGCTATTTCGCTGTACTCAAGCGTTAGTAGAACATTTAGATGTCGCATTTGCCCGAATTTGGACGTTAAACTCCCAGGACAATATCCTGGAGTTGCAAGCTTCAGCAGGATTGTACACCCATACTGATGGGACTCACACTCAAGTCTCAGTGGGTGATTCACCCATTGGTCGCATTGCCAGTCAACACCAACCTTACGTGAGTAATGATATCGCTAATGATCCGAACATCAGTGATTGTGAATGGGCGAGACAGGAAGGAATAGTATCCTTTGCAGGTTATCCCCTGATTGTGGAAGCGGAACTTGTGGGCGTGATGGTACTGTTTTCCCGTCATCCTTTCAGTCAAACCACCCTGGATACCTTAGCCTCTATTACCAATGAAATCGCGGTGGGAATTGAACGCCAACAACTTGAACAAGCCTTGCAAGAGTCCCAGCGCTGGTTAAAGGCAATTAATGAGGCGAATCCGAATATTATCTATATTCATGATTGGGTAGAAAGACGCAATGTCTATACCAACGGAGGAATCCATGAAATTTTAGGCTATACCCCCGCAGAAATTCAAGACATGGGGAACCAAGTTCTCTCGATGCTGATGCACCCGGATGATTTCGACATCGTTTGGGATCATCAACGCCGGATCAAATATGCCCAGATCGGTGATGTCTTTGAGTTAGAGTATCGGATGCGCCACAAAAATGGGGAATGGCGTTGGTTATTTTCCCAAGAAACGGTGTTTAAACAGAATGCAGACGGGACAACTCGACAAACCCTAGGTGCAGCGATTGATATTAGCGATCGCAAACACATCGAACTCGCGCTACGACAATCCGAAGCCCGGGAACGACAAAAAGCCCAGGCGCTACAAGACGCCCTAAAACAATTAAAATACACCCAAGCCCAACTGATCCAAACCGAGAAAATGTCGAGTTTAGGACGAATCGTTGGGGGAATCGCCCATGAAATTAACAACCCCGCTAACTTTATCTACGGCAATATTACCTATGCCCGTACCTATTGCCAAGACTTATTAAAACTTGTGCAACTGTACAAAAAAACCTATCCAGAACCCACGGTAGAGATTCACCAACTGAGTGAGGAGATTGATTTAGAGTTTCTGGTTGAGGATTGGGATAAGCTGATGCAATCTATGGAAATTGGCATTGAACGCATTGAGAAAATTGTGCGATCGCTTAAAAGCTTTTCCAAATTGGATGAAGCGCAGTTAAAACCCGTTGATATTCATGAATGTATTGACAATACCCTATTTGTCTTACAGTCTAGACTTAGAGCTGAAGGCAATCGCCCAGAAATCAAAGTGATTAAGCACTATGCTCAACTTCCGCTAGTGACTTGTTATGCTAGTCAGCTAAACCAGGTATTTTTCAATATCTTCGATAATGCCATTGAAGCCTTAGACTATCAACCAAGAACCCGGTCAATTATCATCAAAACTGAACTCTCTAATTCTCACTATACGCTGCCTCAATCCATCATCATTCGGATTAAAGATAACGGAATTGGTATGAGTGAAAATGTATGTCAGCATATCTTTGAGCCTTTTTTCACCACCAAACCTGTGGGTAGAGGCACGGGTTTAGGATTAGCTGTAAGTCATCAGATTGTAGTCGAAAAGCACCAAGGCGAAATTGGCTGTATTTCTGCTTTAGGTCAAGGCAGTGAGTTTATTATTAAAATACCGAGTATACTCAAAACCCAAAAAGGCAATTTAGTGCAAAGAGTTAATCGACATTTAATAAACATTTTTTAAACGGAAGTTTAATAATCATCTCCGTCCCGATATCCGGTTGAGAAATACACTCCAACTCACCGCCATGTTGATTCACCACAATTTGATGGGCAATGGATAGCCCTAATCCTCTGCCTTTACCGACAGGTTTTGTGGTGAAAAATGGATCAAATATTCTAGGTTTTACACTGTCGGATATGCCAATTCCATTATCGCTAATGCAAATGATTACTTGATAGTTGTTTCGCAGAGTAGTTTTAATTTTAATAGTTGGTATAGTTTGAGGTGAATAATTGTTTACTGTCTCTTTCTCTTTATTCCTTTCTAAAGCATCAATAGCATTATTAATAATGTGGAGAAAAACCTGATTCAGTTGTCCTGGATGGCATTCAAATGGGGGGAGTTCGCCGTATTCTTTGATGATTTGAATCCCCGGCTGGTCGGCGGAATTGGATAAGCGATGTTGGACTAGAAAAAGAGCGCTTTCTATTCCTTCATGAAGATCAACTGGTTTCCGTTCAGCTTCATCGAGCCGGGAAAACTTACGCAAGGATAACACCAGTTCTCGTAGGCGTTCAGTACCAATTTTAATCGAAGCCAATACTTTGGGAAAGTCTTGGCTCAAAAAGTCAAGATTAACATCGGTTATTTTGTTTTGTAGATGAGGGCTAGGATTGGAATACTCCTGTTGATAGCATTCAACTAGATCTAACAAATCTTGAGTATAATCCTCAATGTGGGATAAGTTACCATGAATGAATGTAACGGGATTATTAATTTCATGAGCAATTCCAGCCACCATCTGACCCAAGCTAGACATTTTTTCACTCTGAACTAATTGAGATTGAGTTTGCTTGAGATGGTGGAGGGCTTGTGAGAGTTGTTGGTTTAATTGACGCAGCCGCAATCCCGAACGAACCCTGGCTTGCAATTCATTAGGTTCAATGGGTTTGGAGAGAAAATCATCCGCCCCCGAATCTAACCCTTGGACGCGATCGGCGACTTGTTCGCGTATGGTTAGTAGAATCAGAAAAATGGTTGCTAATTGCGGATCTGCCTTAATGCGGCGGCACACTTCTAAGCCATCAAGTTTAGGCATCATCCAATCGCAGATGATTAAGTCAGGTTTAAGTTTTTTGGTTTGTCGGAGTGCCGCTTCTCCATCGTCCGCTAGCAGAACTTCATGACCTTCACTCTCTAACAACTCTTGGAGAATGATTTGTACGGTTATATCATCATCAACGACGAGGATTTTTGCCATGGTTATTTGTTAGGGAATGGGCAATGGGCAATGGGCAATGGGCAATGGGCAAT